>JALOBQ010000038.1 GCA_023228185.1 Candidatus Omnitrophota bacterium | reverse complement strand
GAGCCGGATTTAAGAAGCCCGCAGGAAGCTTTTGAATATTTGACTATGCTAAAAGGCGTGATCGAGTACCTGGATGTCTCTGATTGCGATATGGAAAAAGGTTCTTTGCGTTGCGACGCGAATATTTCTTTAAGGCTAACTGGAGCCAAAGGCCTTGGCGTGAAAACGGAATTAAAAAATATGAATTCTTTTAAAGGCGTTAAAGACGCTTTGACTTTCGAAGTCCAGAGGCAGACGGAAATTTTAGAATCCGGTGAAAAGATCTTCCAGGAAACCAGGCTTTGGGATACGGATAAAGGCGAGACATTTACGATGCGCACTAAAGAAGGCGCGAAAGATTACCGTTATTTTTCTGATCCGGACCTGACAGATTTTTTAATTGAGCAAAAAACTATCCAGCATATTAAAGAAAGTTTGCCTGAATTGCCGCAGGCAAAAATAAAGCGTTTAGTCGAAGAATATCGTATTTCCGAATACGAGGCTAAAATACTTTCCGCTTCCAGGGCTACGGCTGATTTTGCCGAAGAATGTTTTCGGATTTATCAAGGCAAAGAGTTTAAATCTGTGGTGAATTGGTTAATTGGCCCGTTATTAAGTGAAGCGAATGCCAGGGGACTAAGCGTCAGCGGCCTGGAAATCACACCGCAAAAAATTATTGAGTTAATTGGTTTTGTGGAGCGCCAGGAAATTTCAAATTTAAGCGCTAAAGTTGTGCTTGCAGATTTGCTGGATAGCAAAAGAAGCGTGATAGAGATAATTAAAGAAAAAAATTTGATCCAGATATCTGATAGCGCTAGCCTTGAAAAAATTATCGATCAAGTGTTGCTTACGAATGCTAAATCCGTGGCTGATTTTAAATCCGGTAAGGCTAACGCTTTAATGTTTCTCGTCGGCCAGGTAATGAAAAAAAGCCAGGGTAAGGCTAACCCTAAACTGCTTCAGGAAATGATTAAGGGGAGGCTCAGTTGAGTATATCAAAAAGATTAATCTTGGGATGCTTGGTTATTTTGTTTATTTTTGGTTTTTTTTCTTTAGCTATTTCCGGCTCCAGAGATAATAAAAAAAATGACCTCTATAAACAAGTAGAGTTATTTTCGGATTCACTGGCGATTATCCAGGAAGAATATGTTGATGAAAGTAAGCCTAAAGATTTAATTTATGGCGCTTTAAAAGGTATGCTTGCTTCTTTAGACCCGCACAGCCAATTTCTTAATCCGGAAGATTTCAATGAATTAAAAATCGAGACCGAGGGTAAATTCGGGGGGATCGGTATTGAAATCACCACCAAGGACAATATGCTTACGGTTATTACGCCGATTAACGATACTCCTGCTTGGCGCTCAGGAATAAAAGCCGGCGACCGTATCGTAAAAATTTACGATCGCCTGACCCAAGGGATGAATTTAACCGATGCGGTAAAATTGATGCGCGGTAAACCCGGCGAGACGCTCAAGCTTTCTGTTTTAAGGGACAGAGAAAAGAAAATGCTGGATTTTGTGATTAAGCGCGACGTAATTAAGATAAAGGATGTTAAATACGCACAGATTCTTGAGGATGGCATAGGTTATATCCGGCTTACTGAATTCAGGGAGAATACTTTTACGCAGTTAAATACGGCTTTAAGCAGCTTGGCTAAACAGAATATCAACGCGCTGATTTTGGATTTGCGTAATAATCCAGGAGGGTTACTTGAAGAAGCGGCTAAAATCACGGGTAAATTTATTCCTTACGGGCAATTAATCGTTTATACTAAAGGCCGAAAAATTTCCGAAGACGTGAAATTTACCGCCGACGTTAAGAATCCGATAATCAATTTACCAATGGTTGTCTTGATCAACGAAGGTTCAGCTTCCGGCAGTGAAGTTGTCGCCGCCTGCCTGCAGGATTATAAACGCGCGATGATTATCGGTTCAAAGTCTTTTGGCAAGGGTTCTGTGCAGGCGATTATTCCTTTAGGGGACGGTTCTGCTCTAAAACTGACTACGAGTAAATATTTTACTCCTTCAGGCAAAGTTATCCATGGTAATGGAGTGACTCCCGACATTATTGTTGAGGCGGGTAAAAAGCAGGATGATACCGCTGAACTGCCGGAAAATACCGCCAAAAAAGCGTTTGATCCAAATTTTCTTGATTATAAATCCGATAATCAGATTCAAAGTGCGATCAGCGCATTAAAAAGTGTGAATTTTTATAAAAACAGCGCTAAAAACAAATAATGCCTAAATCAAAAAATAAGTTATTCTTGATCACTTTGGCTGTTTTTATTTTTTTGTTTCTCATCGTAGTCTCATCAATCCCCCCCAAAGCTAAAAAAATCGCCAAGCCGGTGTTAAAAGGAAAAATCGCTATAGTGATTGATGATTGGGGGTATAATTTAAATAATTTACCGATTGCCCGACAGATTAAACACCCTTTAACATGCGCGGTTTTACCGAATTTGAAAAATTCCCGCCTGATTTGTTCTGAATTGCATAAATTGGGTTTTGAAATTATTTTGCATTTGCCGATGCAGCCGAAAGAAAATTTCCGGTTGGAAAAAAATACGATCGCTGTTTCAATGAGTCAGCAAGATATTCGCAAAATCATTTCCGATAATTTAAAAAGTTTATTATTCGTTAAAGGGGTATCTAATCATATGGGCTCAATGGTTACTGAAAACCAGGCAACTTGCGCGATGATTTTTAAAGAATTATCCAGAAGAAACCTTTATTTCCTGGATAGTTTTGTAACCGCAAGGAGCGTGGCTTTCGGTTTAGCTAAAAATATTGGGTTAAAGTGCGCCAAGCGTGATGTTTTTCTGGATAATGTTAATGATCCGGAATATATCCGCGGCCAGATTATGCGGTTAAAATTTTTAGCTGCTAAACGTGGAGTAGCTGTTGGCATCGGCCATGACCGCAAAACTACTTTAAAAGTGTTAAGCCAGATGATCCCGCAATTAGTAAAAGAAGGATACCGGTTTGTTTATCTCTCGGAGATTACGCAATGATCGTTTTAGGTATTGAAAGTTCCTGCGATGAAACAGGCGTGGCTTTGGTAAAAGACGGCAAGAAAATTTTGTCGAATGTTGTTTCCAGCAGCCTTAAACTGCATAGTAAATATGGCGGCGTGATCCCGGAGATAGCTTCGCGTTGTCAACTTGAAGCGATTTCTGGTGTTTGTCAGCAGGCCTTTATGGAAGCAAAGATCACTCCTCAACAGGTAGATCTAATTTGCGTTACTCAAAAACCCGGCTTACCCGGTTCTTTAATCGTGGGTATTGCTTTTGCTAAAGCGTTAAGCATAAGTTTAAATAAGCCTTTGTTGGGCGTTGACCACGTGGCTAGCCATATTTACGCTAATTTTTTGTGCCATAGCAAGATTAAATTTCCGGCTGTGGCGTTGGTAGTTTCCGGCGGGCACACAAGCATTTTTTATCTTAAAGATCTTTCTCGCATGATCTTGCTGGGAGAAACTCGCGATGATGCCTGCGGAGAAGCTTTTGACAAAGTTGCCAAGATTATGAATTTAGGATATCCCGGCGGCCCGCTGATCGAGAAATTAGCGGCTAAAGGCACTTTTAAAAGAATCAAATTTCCCTCTGCTAATACTGATAACAAATTAGATTTTAGTTTCAGCGGGATCAAAACGGCGGTGTTGTATTATTTAAGAAAAAAGAAATTAACGCAAAGTTTAAAAAGGCTTGTCGCGGCTTCTTTTCAGGAGACGGTAATTGACACGTTAATAGCTAAAACGCTTTTGGCTTGCAAACAAAAGAAGGCCAGGCAACTTTTAATTGGCGGCGGCGTTGCGGCGAATAATCGTTTAAGGTCAAGGTTTATTCAAGAGTGCGCGCAAGCTAAAATTAAATGTTTTTTTCCGGAGAAAAATTTATGTATGGATAATGCCGCGATGGTTGCTGGATTAGGAACAAAACTTTACGCTTGCGGCAAGCGCGAAGAGGGCTTAAGTATCGATTGGTAATAATCATCTCAGAAAGGAGAAACAATGCTTAGTGATTTTGAGATTATTTGGCGTTTATTAATTACGGTTGTCTTAAGCGGTTTTGTTGGTTTAGAGCGCCAGGCGCATCGCAGAGCAGCCGGATTGCGCACGCATATCCTTGTTGGTTTAGGCAGCTGCCTTATCATGTTGACATCTATCTATGTTTTTGATATATATAGAGATAGCGTTATGCTCGATCCGACAAGAATTGCCGCCGGGGTAATTACCGGTATTGGTTTTTTAGGCGCGGGCACAATTATCCGCCAGAAAAATGGCGTTAGCGGACTGACTACAGCGGCAAGTATTTGGGTTGTTTCAGGGCTGGGCCTTGCCGTAGGCACGGGTTTCATACGCACGGCTCTTTATGCGACTGTTTTAGTTCTGATTATCCTGCATTTAGCCAGGTATCTGGAAAAATATCTTTTTATAAATCAGAAACCAGGAGATAAAAAGGAGGATAGCGATGGCCTTTCATAAGAAATTAGAAGAGAAAGTGCTGGATGTTGATGCCGCTATGACAGGGAGCTTAAGCTTTAAGGATCCGGTAAGTTTGCGTATTAACGGTAAATTTGAAGGCACGCTTCAGACGCGCGGGAACCTTACTATTGGCCCGAATGCTTGCGTGCAGGCGGATATTACCGGAGACAATATTATCGTCGGCGGTAAGATAAAAGGAAAAATCGTCGCCAAAGAAAGATTAACCTTATTGCCACAGGCGGTTGTTCAGGGAGATATCTATCCGGCAAAGTTGAATATTGCCGAAGGCGCGATACTTCAGGGATCTTGTACTATGCTGCACGATTTTTTGAATAGCGAAGAATTAGCTAAATACCTTGAGGTGGATATCGCCTTGATCAATGAATGGGCTAATTCGGGAAAAGTTCCTTCCAGTAAAGAGGGGAATGAATTTAAATTCGAACGTAAAGCGATAGATTCCTGGGTGGTTACGGAAAAAATCGGCAAATAGATTGAGGGGTAAATGTCAGAAGAAAAATTACTTACTGTAAGAGAAGTGGCTGCTGTTTTAAATATCTCCGAAAAAGATGTCCTGGATTTGGCTGAGAAAAGCCAGATCCCGGCTTACAAGGTAGGCGGTGTGTATTTAAGGTTTAAAAAAGAACAGGTTGATGAATATAAACTGACGCTTGTCAATCAGCCGAATATCGTGCCTGATGCCAAAATAACCTGGCAAGAAAAACTGGGTAATTTTTTCTATTTTAATGATTTTTATATTCTTGCCGGATTATTCATTATTTTATTATTGATTATTGTTTATCGGGGTTTATGAACATGCCCGACGATAAAGGTTTTTGCGATTTAGGGTTTGCCAAACTCGATACGCAAAGGCCAATGCGTAAGGGATTTGCCGAAGTAATTTACTCGCCGGGCAAAACACGCAAGCAACTTAAAGAAATTTCCTTAAGGTTGATCAAAGCCAAGCAAGACCTGCTTTTAACTAAACTCAAAAAAAGCGATTATTTGTTCCTTAAAAAATCATTACCGGCTTTGAGATATAACGTGCTTGCTCAAATTGGTTTTTTAACGGCGGCTGCCAAGAAGGTCCCCGTTGGTTTTGTGGCGATAGTTTGCGCCGGAACCGGAGACCTGCCTATCGCTGAAGAAGCTGCCGTGACTTTGGAAGTTATGGGCAACCGCGTGGAAAAATTTTATGATGTTGGCGTTGCCGGCGTGCACAGGCTTTTAGGCTGCCTGCCCAGGTTAAAGCAGGCAAACGCTATTGTGATTGTCGCTGGTATGGAAGGGGCGCTGGCAAGTTTAGTCAGCGGATTAGTTCAATCGCCGATTATTGCCGTGCCTACTTGTTGCGGTTATGGAGCGAACTTTGCCGGGCTTGCGGCACTATTGACTATGTTAAACAGCTGTTCGCCGGGCATCGCGGTTGTAAATATTGATAATGGTTTTGGAGCGGGTTATTTTGCCAGTTTAGTGAATAGGAGAATAGGCTAATGGCTTTTTCCGGTTTGGATATTTATAAACTTTTGCCTAAGACAAACTGCCGTGATTGCGGGTTTGCCACTTGCCTTGCTTTTGCCATGCAATTGGCTAAAAAAAGCGTAACCGCCGATAAATGCTCGCATCTTTCAGAAGAGGCGAAAATTATTTTAGAAAATGCCGCGCTTGCTCCGATAAAATTAATTACCATTGGCAAGGGAGAAAATAAATTAGAGGTCGGTAATGAGACGGTGATTTTCAGGCATGAAGAGAAATTTCGTTCTCCTTGCGGTTTGGGAATAATTATTAAAGATTCATTAAGCGATCAGCAAATAAAAGAAAAACTGGATAAGATCAATCATTTAAAGTTTGAGCGCGTGGGACAGGTTTTATCGGTAAATTGCGTGGCAATCAGCCAAAGCGGTAATTCCGAAAGGTTTATTAAGGCAGTCAAACTGGTGTTTGACAATACTCTTTTACCGCTTGTTTTAATCAGCGCTGACGCTCAAGGAATATCCGGCGCCTGTGAAATAGCCAAAGATAACCTGCCCTTAATTTATTGCGCCACGAAAGATAATCTGCCTGAATTCGGAGAATTAGCAAAGCGGTTTAATCTTGCTTTAGCAGTTTCTTCGCCTGATCTGGAAAGTATGCAAGAGTTGACTAAAGAACTTATTGCCAGAGGGGTAAATGATTTGATTCTTGATACCGGAAATATGAAGATTGCTGATAAGATTTGGGATTTAACGCAGATACGCTCGCAGGCTTTGAAAAAATCCAACCGTTTACTTGGGTTTCCGGCGCTGGCGATAACCCAAAGCAGCGACCCTTATGAAGAAGCTATGGAGGCAAGCGCTTATTTGGCTAAATACGCCGGAATTGTGCTGATTTCAGGGGAAGAAAGTTTTGAGGTGTTATCAATTTTGACTTTACGCCAGAATATTTATACCGATCCTCAAAAACCATTGCAGATTGAACCTAAACTCTATACTGTCGGCCCGGCTGATAAAAATTCTCCGCTTCTGGTGACGACTAATTTTTCTTTGAGTTACTATACTGTTTTAGGTGAAGTTGAGGCAAGCAAAATTCCCGCCCATATCCTTAGCGTGGATACGCAAGGTATGAGCGTGCTTACTGCCTGGGCGGCGGAAAAATTTACCGCCGAAACAATCACTCAATCGTTAAATAAAAATGAAGTAAGCAACGCGCTTAACCATAAGCGGGTGATCATCCCGGGTTATGTCGCGGTGCTCAGCGGTGACCTGCAGGAAGAATCCGGTTTTGAAGTTATTGTCGGCCCCAAAGAAGCCGCTGGCATACCGTCGTTTCTCAAAAACCTAAACTAATGCAAAAATTTAAAGTTACTTTTTTGCCGGAACAAAAAACCGTGGAAGTTGAGCAGGACAAAACGATACTTTCCGCGGCTATTTCAGCCGGTATTTATTTGAATTCCGCTTGCGGAGGCGACGGAGTTTGCGGGCGTTGTAAGGTGATCTTAAAAAAAGGTAAAGTGCTTTCGCAGCCTAATGGCGCAATTAGCCTGGAAGAGAAAAATAAACAAATTTACCTGGCTTGCCTGACAGCTATTCATAGCGACCTGGAAGTTGAAATTCCGGCTTCTTCAAGGATGACTTTTGAAAATTTAACCCCCCAAGAAGTTAAGCAAAGGTTAAAGGGGGTATATTCGGATGCCGCTGATGTTTTACCGGCGGAAACAAAATTCAAAGAAGGCAGTTTCAAACATTCGCCTTTTGTCAGTAAAGTATATTTAGAATTGTCTGCGCCAAGTTTAGCCGATAGCTTAAGCGATTTAGAACGCCTCTTGCGCGGTTTAAAAGAAACGCATAAGATTACCCATGTGCAGGCAGGGCTTTTTAATATTCGTCAATTAGGTGAACTCTGCCGCGACGCGGATTGGAAAATTACGGTTACCCTGGGAAAACGTAATCAGGTAACAGAGATCCTGCAGATCGAGCCGCTTGATACTACGGATAAAAATTTCGGATTTTGTTTTGATATTGGCACGACGACTATTTCCGGACAGCTGATTGATCTTAACAGTGGTTTGGTTTTAGGCACCAAGGCAAGTTATAATAAACAGGCGGCTTTTGGCAGCGACGTAATCACGCGGATAATTTACGCCAAAGATGCCAGCGGCTTGGATAAACTGCATAATGCCGTCGTGGATACGATG
>JALOBQ010000037.1 GCA_023228185.1 Candidatus Omnitrophota bacterium | reverse complement strand
AGAAGACAGATAAGGCTGAGGCGATCAGAAAACAGTCGGAGAGGATGTAGAAGTTTAGTATGTAGTAGGTAGTATGTAGTTATTGTCATCCCCGCGAAAGCGGGGATCTAAAAGAGATTCCCACTTGCGTGGGAATGACGAGTAAAAAAGTAAAGGTAAGGAAGAACAAAAGCTGAAAGCTAATGACTGAAAGCTGACAAAAGGAGAATAATGAAATACGATATTAAGGATATTAATTTAGCTAAAAAAGGCGCTTTACGTATTGAATGGGCGGCTGACAATATGCCCGTATTGAAATTGATTAAAGAAAGATTCGCTAAACAAAAACCGCTTAAAGGCTTAAAGGTTGCCTGTTGCCTGCATGCTACTACGGAAACCGCGGTGCTTTCGGAAGTTTTAAAAGCCGGCGGGGCTGAAGTTTATATTTGCGCCTCAAACCCGTTATCTACTCAGGATGATGTAGCTGCGTCTTTAGTTAAGAATTCCCGCATTTCGGTATTCGCGATCAAGGGGGAAGATACTAAAGCTTATTATTCTCACATAAAATCCGTTTTGTCAGTTAAGCCGGATGTTACTATGGATGACGGAGCAGACCTGGTAAGTAGTATTCACCAACAGCCAAAGCAGAATTTCGCCAATATTATCGGCGGCACGGAAGAAACAACTACCGGAGTGATTCGCTTAAGGGCATTGGCTAAAGAAGGTAAATTACGTTACCCGATTATCGCTGTTAATGACGCGATGACCAAACATCTATTTGATAATCGTTATGGCACAGGCCAGTCCACTTTAGATGGCATTGTGCGGGCGACAAATAAGCTTATTGCCGGTACCAATTTCGTGGTTTGCGGTTATGGTTGGTGCGGAAAAGGCGCGGCAATGCGCGCAAAAGGCCTGGGCGCTAAGGTTATTGTTGTTGAGGTTTCGCCATTGCGGGCTTTGGAAGCGATGATGGATGGTTTCCGCGTGATGACGATCAAAGAAGCAGCTTCAATCGGAGATATTTTTGTCACGGTAACCGGCGATATCCATGTTATCCGCAAAGAGCATTTTGCCGTGATGAAAGATGGCGCGGTGGTTTGTAATTCAGGGCATTTTAATGTTGAGTTGGATATCCCGGGTTTGAAATCGATCTCTAAAGGTGTCCGGCCGACGCGTGATTTTGTCGATGAATATATTTTAAGAAATGGCAAAAGGATCTATATTCTTGGCGAGGGCCGCCTGATAAATTTGGCTGCCGCTGAAGGGCATCCTGCTTCTGTAATGGATATGTCTTTTGCTAACCAGGCGTTATCCGCCGAATATATGGTTAAAAATCATAAACAGCTTAAAGCGCAGGTTTATACTGTTCCGGAAAATATCGATAATAATATCGCCAGATTAAAATTAAAGTCTATGGGCGCCAACATCGATACCCTGACAAATGAGCAAAAGAAATATCTGGCTAGCTGGGAGATGGGCACCTAAAAAATGGCAATAAAAAGAATAGCAGTTTTAACTACAGGCGGCGACGCGCCGGGGATGAATCCGGCAATACGTTCTGTTGTGCGTTACGGGATAAGCCAGAAGTTGGAAGTAATGGGCGTATTCCGCGGCTGGTGGGGTTTGATCAATGAAGATCTAAAAATTTTTGATCATCGCTCTGTTTCAGGGATTATTAATCAGGGTGGGACAATTTTAAAAACCGCCCGTTGCTCTGAATTTTTCTCCGCTGAAGGCCAATTACGGGCGTATGATACGATAAAGAAGAATAATATCGACGGCCTCGTGGTTATCGGAGGTAACGGCAGTTTCAAAGCGGCGCATCTGTTTTGCACTAAATTTAAAGTTCCCTGCATCGGCATTCCGGCTTCTATCGATAATGATGTTAACGGCATCGATATGACTATCGGCACGGACACAGCTGTAAATACGGCGTTAGACGCGATTGATAAAATCCGCGATACAGCCACGTCGATGGAACGTATTTTTGTGGTAGAAGTAATGGGCAGGGATTCCGGATATATCGCTTTGAATGTCGCGCTTGCCGGTGGATGCGAAGGCGTGATTATTCCTGAAAAGGAACTGGATTTGGAAGCGATTTGCCACGATATCGTCCACGGTAATCTTATTGGCAAGATGAGTTGGATCATCGTTATCGCTGAAGGCGCAGGGCGCGCGGATGATATTGCCAAGCGGATCACGGATATGACCAGTTTAGAAACGCGCACTGTAGTATTGGGCCACGTGCAAAGAGGCGGCAGGCCTACGGCATTAAGCCGCACTTTAGCTTTAGATTTGGGTAAAGTTGCCGTGGATTGTCTGATCGCGGGAAAAACAAATAAAGTTGTCGGTTTAAGTTGCGGTAAGATCGCGGAAATCAATTTTGAAACCGCCGTGCAAAAAAAAGATTTGAAAATTCTGGAATTATATAGCTTAATTAAAACGTTAACTTAAAACTAGTGTCTAGTATAAGGAGGAGTGATGGGAAGAAGACCGTTAGATATCGATAAAATAGTCAGGGATCTTATTTTAAACCAGAATCCGGAAGAAAAGAAAGTTTTGGCAAAAAAGATTTGGGATATCGCTTATAAAAAAGGAATTTATCCCTCCAGCATTCATGATTATTATATGGCGCGCGGCCGCTCAGAATTCACCGGCTCTACTGTGCCGGCGATCAATTTAAGAAGTATGACTTACGATTTAGCCAGGGCGCTATTTAGAGTAGGTAAAAAGAACAACTCCAAGGCTTTTATTTTTGAGATCGCCAAATCCGAAATGGGTTATACTGCTCAACCTCCTGTAGAGTACTCGGCGGTAATATTAGCGGCGGCAATTAAGGAAAATTATTCCGGCCCGGTGTTTATCCAGGGTGATCATTTTCAGGCAAACCTGAAGAAATATAAAGAGGACCCGGAAAAAGAAATTACTGCTTTGCAGGCTTTAATCAGCGAAGCAGTAGGCGCTGGTTTTTACAATATCGATATTGATTCTTCCACGCTTGTGGATTTGTCCAAGCCAAAAGTAAAAGATCAGCAGTTTGCCAATTACGAAGTTTGCGCGAAACTTACGCAATTCATCCGTCGTGTGCAGCCCAAAGGGATTACGGTTTCTGTGGGTGGTGAAATTGGCGAGGTAGGCCATCAGAATTCCACGCCTGAAGATTTGCGCGCGTTTATGGAAGGTTATAAACAACGCTTGCGTAAAGGCCTGACCGGTATCAGCAAGATATCTATTCAAACCGGCACCAGCCACGGCGGGGTAGTTTTGCCTGACGGAACTATCGCCCAGGTTAAACTGGATTTTGAGACATTAAAGAATCTTGGTGAATTAGCCAGGAAGGAATTTGGTTTAGGCGGTACGGTCCAGCATGGCGCGTCAACCTTACCGGAAGAAGCATTCCATAAATTCGCCGAGTGTGAAGCTTGCGAAGTGCATTTAGCTACGCAGTTTCAGAATATGATCTTTGATTCCAAACATTTTCCGCAGGAATTGAAGAATAAAATTTATGAATGGTTAAAGGTCAATGCCGCCAATGAAGCTAAGGAAGGCGAAACACAGGAACAGTTCTTCTATAAGACCCGTAAGAAAGCTTTAGGGCCTTTTAAGAATGATATTATGAATCTCGCACAGGATGTGCGCGACGCGATTGCGGCGGAAATTGAAAATAAGTTTGATTTTCTTTTCAAGCAGTTAAACGCCGTGAATAATGACGCGCTGGTTGATAAATATGTAAGTTTGAAGCGCGTAATTGTGCGTAAACGCCAGGATACAGAAGCTTTAGTGCATGACGGCGAAGGGGCGGATTAAAAGGCAGTATGTAGTATATAGTAGTAGGTAGTAGGTAGGGAAAAGCGTAAAGCGTAAAACGAAAAGCGCAAAACCAGTAGATAGGATGTAAGAAAGAAATAGGTAAAAAGCCTACAACCTATCACCTAGAACCTAGCACCTAGAACCTAAAATAAGCGAGGTAAAAAATGCGTTCGGATGAAATTAAAATAGGCTTGGAAAGAGTGCCGCATCGGGCACTTCTGCATGGCACAGGTTTATCCAGAAAAGATTTAGGCCGTCCGTTTATCGGCGTGGCCACTTCTTTTACAGACTTGATCCCTGGCCATGTGGGAATGCGTGATCTGGAACGTTTTATCGAACGCGGTGTTTGTTATGGCGGCGGCGTGCCGTTTTTATTCGGCGTGCCGGGTATCTGTGATGGAATTGCCATGGGCCATTTAGGAATGTGTTATCCTTTAGCTTTGCGTGAATTAGTCGCGGATATGATTGAGACAGTTTGCAACGCTCATCAACTTGACGGCATAGTTTGTTTAACTAACTGTGATAAGATCACTCCTGGAATGTTGATGGGTGTGGCGCGTTTAAATATACCTGCGGTGATTATTACCGCCGGGCCGATGGTTGCCGGCCATTATAATAAAAGAAAATTAGCTTTTGTGCACGATACTTATGAAGGGATGGGCCGCGCCAAGAAAGGTGATATTTCGGCAGAAGAACTGACTTGTTTAGAGATGGAGGCTTGTCCAGGACAAGGATCATGCCAGGGGTTATATACGGCAAACACAATGGCCTGTCTTACTGAAACTATGGGTATGTCGATTCCTGGTTGCGGTACGGCTCTGGCTGGTTCTGCTAAGAAACGCCGCATTGCCCAAGCCAGCGGTGAAAGGATTGTCGAATTAGTTAAAAAACAAATCCTGCCGCGCGATATTATTACTAAAGAATCACTTGAGAACGCGATTGTCGTGGATATGGCTTTAGGCGGCTCAAGTAACACAGTTTTACATTTGATGGCCATTGCTCATGAAGCAGGGATCCAATTGGACCTTAAGACTTTTGACAAGATTAGTAAAAGCGTGCCGCATATCACTAATCTTGAGCCGGCAGGCACGCATTTTATGGAAGATGTTGAATACGCCGGTGGAATTCCCGCTATATTGAAGAGGTTAAAATCCAAATTGCATAATACGCAAAATGTAAGCGGTGAAAAAACATTTGCAATCGCCGATAAAGCGAAGATTTTTGATCAGGATGTTATTCGTCCGTTTACGCAAGCTTACCATAAACAGGGCGGCATCGCCGTGCTTTCTGGTAATCTGGCGCCTGATGGCGCGGTAGTAAAACAATCCGGCGTGAATGAGAAGATGATGAAATTTACCGGTAAAGCAAAAGTTTTTAACCGCGAAGAAGAAGCGATGAAGGCGATTATGAACGGCCGGATTAAAAAAGGCGATTGTGTGGTAATCCGTTATGAGGGCCCGGCAGGCGGCCCGGGAATGCGCGAGATGCTTGCTCCGACCGCGGCGATTGTCGGTTTAGGCCTGGAAGATTCAGTTGCTTTGATCACGGATGGCCGTTTTTCCGGCGGCACCAAAGGCCCTTGTATTGGGCATATCTCGCCGGAAGCCTCAGCAGGCGGAGCGATTGCAATTTTAAAAGACGGTGATACAATCATTATTGATATTATCGCCAGAAAATTAGAAGTAAAATTAACTAAAGCCGAGATTGAAAAAAGGTTTAAGGGTTGGAAACCGGTTGAACCGAAAATTAAAACCGGGTATTTAAGCCGTTATTTAAGGTTAGTCAGCTCCGCGGATAAGGGGGCGGTTTTAAAATAAATGAAAATGACAGGTTCGCAAATATTATTGGAATGCTTAAAACGCGAGGCAGTTGAAGTTGTTTTCGGATATCCCGGGGGTCAGATATTGCCTACGTTTGACGCGCTCTATGGGTATAAAGGTTTTAAATTTATCCTTACCCGTCATGAGCAGGCAGCAGCGCACGCGGCTGACGGCTATGCGCGCGTAACCGGCAAAGTCGGGGTTTGCCTGGCGACCAGCGGCCCGGGAGCGACGAATTTAGTCACGGGGATCGCCAACGCGTTTATGGATTCAATTCCTATGGTTGCGATTACCGGGCAGGTTCCTACGGCGTTAATTGGCAACGATGCTTTTCAGGAAGCTGATATTACCGGGATTACCCGTCCAGTTACTAAACATAATTATTTAGTGAAGGATGTTAAGGATTTAGCGTTAATTGTGCGGGAGGCTTTTTATATCGCCTCAACCGGCAGGCCAGGGCCGGTGCTGATTGATTTACCTAAAGACGTGCAAGTGGCGCAAACTGATTTTATCTGGCCTGAGGAAGTAAAGATCAGAAGTTATAATCCTAATTATTCAGGCCATCCCGGACAAATTAAACGCGCGGCAAAATTAATTGCTGAAGCCAAGCGCCCGGTAATCTATGTTGGCGGCGGGATCATCACGTCAGGCGCTTCTTTGGAATTATTAGAGCTTGCCGAGAAAATCAATTGCCCTGTCACCTGGACATTGATGGGTATAGGAGCTTTTCCCTCAAAACATAAGCAATCTTTGGGTATGCTGGGCATGCACGGCACAGCGTATGCCAATCACAGCATTATGGACGCGGATTTAATTATCGCTTTAGGCGCAAGATTCGACGACCGGGTTACCGGGCGGCTTGATAAATTTGCCTCGGGCGCCAAGATTATCCATATTGATATTGATCCTTCGTCAATTAGTAAGAATGTTCGCGTGGACGTTCCGATCGTCGGTGACGCCCGTCAGGTTATTGCTGAGTTAAATCAGGAAATAAAACACTTGCCGCAAATTGACGAATGGCTTAAGCATGTTGATGCCTTAAAGAAAAAATTTCCTATGGTTTTTCAGGATAAAAAGAAAGTTTTGCCGCAGTATGTTATTCAGCAAATCGATGAAGTAACTAACGGCGAAGCGATCATCTGCACCGAAGTCGGCCAGCACCAGATGTGGGCGGCGCAATGGTATAATTATTTACTGCCGCGCACGTTTGTTTCTTCCGGCGGGCTTGGCACAATGGGGTTTGGATTTCCCGCGGCAATCGGGGCGAAATTGGGGCGCCCGGAGAAAACCGTTTTTAATATCGCCGGAGACGGTTCGATCCAGATGAATATCCAGGAATTGGCTACTTGCGTAGAAAATAAAATAAATATTAAAGTGGCGATCATTAATAACGGTTATTTAGGTATGGTGCGGCAGTGGCAGGAGCTTTTTTATAAGCGCCGCTATTCTTATACTCCGATTACCAGCCCGGATTTCGTAAAATTAGCCGAAAGTTACGGCGCGGTAGGCATACGCGTTACTAAAAAAGAAGAAGTAAAGCCTGCTTTGAAAAAAGCTATCGCGGTGGATAATACTGTTTTTATTGATTTTCGCGTTGAGGAAGAAGAGAATGTTTATCCGATGGTTCCGGCGGGAGAAGCGATCAACAATATCCTCGGAGGGTTGGCTTAATGAAACACACGATTTCAGTATTAGTCGAGAATAAATTCGGCGTGCTTGCCCGCGTTGCCGGGTTATTCAGCGCCAGAGGTTATAATATCGCTTCATTAGCGGTTTCTGAGACCTTGGATCCGACGATTTCTTATATGACTATTGTCGTCGAAGCCCAGGACGAAAAAATTTTAGAGCAGATCAGCAAACAGTTGAATAAACTGATTGATGTGATCACTGTTACGGATTTTACGAAAAAGGCTCATCTTGACCGCGAGTTGCTTTTGTTAAAGGTTGGGTATTCTCAAAAAGAAAAACAGAAGTTGGAGAGCCTGCTTTCAAAATGCGTGGGAAAGATTGTTCAGGCTAAAGATGATACGGCGATTATTGAAGCAGTCGGCGATCAGGCTCAGATCCGGCAGCTTCTGGAAGGTTTAAACGAGTTGGGGATTAAAGAATTAGTGCGCACAGGAAGATTAGCAATTACTTATTAATCAAAGAGAGGAGAACAAGATGGCAAAGGTTTATTATGACAAAGACGCGGATTTAAATCTTATTAAAGATAAGACGATCGCTATCATTGGTTACGGTATCCAGGGCCGCGGCCAGTCACTATGTTTGCGTGATTCCGGATGCAAAGTGATAGTTTCTGAGCCGGCAGGCACAATCAATTATGATTTAGCGAAAAAAGATGGTTTTAACCCTGTTTCAGCGTCGGAAGCCGCAAAACAGGCGGAGATCATTCAAATATTAACGCAGGATCACGTGCAGGCCAAAGTTTATAAGCAAGATATCGAACCGAATTTAAAAGCCGGTAAAGCGCTTTGTTTTTCGCACGGTTTTAATATCCGTTTTAAACAAATTCAGCCGCCTAAAGATGTGGATGTATTTATGATCGAGCCCAAAGGGCCGG
>JALOBQ010000036.1 GCA_023228185.1 Candidatus Omnitrophota bacterium | reverse complement strand
TGGTCCAACTCTTCTAAAGCGTAGATCAACGTTTCCGGGACGAATTTTCCCCCGAAAGGGCCGAATCTACCGCTTTGTTTAATTATTTTACTCATTTGAAATTAACCTCAAAATTTTACTCTCTTGTTTTTTAAAACTTTCTCCCCGCGCTGCTTAAATTCATCAACATCAAACGCAGATTATCCCAGGAAAACGGCATCCAGGATTGCGCGGCTGTTGCGCCTGTTTGCGAAAGTTTATACAAAAAGAATTTTAACATAAGAAATGATAAATAGAAAAGGATATTCACAAATAAAAATAAAGCGATTACGGCAATCAGGCAGCCGAAAACGCAATTCAACCATTTACGTTTTTTCTTTAAGAACTCGCCGCAATAGCGGCACTTCAACGCTTGGTCCTGAATAAGTTCCGCGCAAAACGGGCATTTTTTCATTTTTTACAAATTCATCCCGCGGTTTTAGCCGCCTTGATAAACTCTTTGATTTTACGGTGGTTCTTTTTGCCTGGGCCGGATTCCAGGCAGCTGGAAGCATCGACCCAATCCGGTTTAACAATTTTTATCGCTTTAGCGACATTTTTCGGCGTAAGCCCGCCGGATAAAAAAATCGGCTTATTTTTCCTGCCGGCTGATAAAAGTATTTTCCAATCAAACTTCTTTCCCGTGCCTCCGGGCAAATTCTCGTTAAAACTGTCAAAAAGCAACGCCTTCACCGGATATTTATTTATTTCTCCGTAGTCGAGAGTTTTATTTACGCGGAAAGATTTAATCAATTTCTTGCGCTTAAACGCCCGGCAAAACTCGATTGTTTCATCGCCGTGCAACTGCAAAAAATCCAGTTTACAGATAGAGCTAACCTTTTTAAGGTAAGCGGCAGTCGGGTTAAAAAATACGCCAATCTTTTTAACCTTCGCAGGCAGGATCCTGGCGATCTTAGCGGCTTTCAGAGGATTAATATAACGGCAGGAACCTTGATAAAAAACAAAACCAATCGCGTCAGCCCCAAAAAGCGCACTCGCTAAGGCATCCTCTAAATTAGTAATCCCGCAAATCTTTACTTTTACCAACCCATAACCTCTTCAACTTTATTTTTAATATCCGCCGCGGTCATAAAAGCCGTGCCGATGAGCACGGCGCTTGCGCCGAGAATCTTTAAAAACAATATGTCCTGATAATTTTTAATCCCGCTTTCCACCACAACGACTTTACCTTTAGGAATAAGCGTAAAAAGATTTTCCGTGGTTTTAAAATCCACTTCCAGCGTGCGCAATGAGCGGTTGTTAATCCCGATTATCGGGACATTTAAACTTAACACTTTTTTTAACTCCTTCTGATCATGCACTTCCACCAGATAATCCATACCCAGGCCTTCAGCAATCAGGATAAACTCTTTTAGTTTATCCTTAGGCAAAAGATCAGCGATCAAAAGTATCGCGTCAGCCCCTAAAAAACGGGATTCATAAACCTGATAACTTTCCAGGATAAAATCCTTTCTTAAAATAGGCAAATTGGCCGCGTTTTTAACAATATTAATATATTCCGGCGAGCCTTGAAAAAAATCTTCTTCCGTTAGGACAGAAATTGCTTGCGCGCCTGCTTCAGCGTAACTTTTAGCAATCTGCTCCAAAGAAAAATCCTCTCGGATCACTCCTTTGGAAGGAGAAGCCTTTTTAATTTCAGCGATCAAGGCGATCTGTTTTGGCTTATTAATCGCCTCTAAGAATCCCCGCGTAGGCGCAAGCCCTGTGATTTTTTCTTTAAGCATCTCTTCGCTTAACTGCTGTTTTGCGATAAGCAAGCGTTCTTTTTTACGCGCCACGATCTGTTTTAAAATATCATTTTCAGCCATTTTATTTTGAATACTCCTTCAATAATTTAAATTTCTCTAAAGCTTTCTTCGAATCAATCGCCTGCCGGGCGAGCTTGATGCCGTCGGCAATTGTCGCGGCTTTATCCGCGGCAAAAATAGCGCAACCGGAATTAAACAAAACAATATCTCTTTTCGGCCCAAAGCAGCCTTCTAAAATCTCGATCATCGTCTTAGCGTTTTGCTGGGCATCTCCACCGGCAAGATCAGCCAGCTTTGCGCGGCTAAATCCGAATTCTTCCGGAGTAATCTGATAATCCTTAAAAGAACCTGCCTGACTTTCAGAAACAAAAGTTTTGCCTGTAGTTGTCACTTCATCAAGTCCATCTTCGCCGTTAACGACTAAAACATGTTTTGTGCCCAATTTATAAAGCACCTCTGCCAAAGGGCGCGTCCATCTTTGATCATAAACTCCGATTAATTGGTTAGTCGAACGCGCCGGATTAATTAAAGGCCCGAGAATATTAAACATCGTTTTACGAGCGATCTGTTTTCTGGCTTGGGCGACGAATTTCATTGCCGGATGAAGATGGGGCGCGAAAAGAAAAGCAATGCCGATCTCTTCAAGGCATTTTTTAATTTTTTCTGGCGGCATAATGATATTGATGCCGGCTGCCTCCAGGATATCCGCGCTGCCGCATTTGCTGGAAACCGAACGATTCCCGTGTTTAGCCACTGTAACGCCGGCGCCGGCAGCGACAAAAGCGCAAACCGTAGAAATATTAAAAGTCCCGCTTCTGTCTCCTCCTGTGCCGCAAGTATCCAAGATATTGGGTCTATCCACAATAATCGGCTCGACATATTTAAGCATCATCTCCACTGCGGCGGTAAGCTCAACGATTGTTTCGCCCTTATCGTTTAATGAAGTAAGGAAGGCGATAATATCGGCGGTATCCGTGGTGCCGCTTAAAATTCCTCCCATCGCTTCTTTCATCTGCGCGCAAGTTAGATCTTTCCTCTCTAATAACTGCAAAACAAGGTCTTTAATCATTATAGTTTGATAAAATTACGCAATAGCTCCATGCCATTTTTAGTCAAGATTGATTCCGGATGAAATTGCACCCCGAAAACAGGATAATCTTTATGCTTTAAACCCATAATCTCGTCGTCTTTCGAACGCGCCGTGATTTCCAGGCAATCCGGAAGGCTATTTTTTTCAACCAGTAAAGAATGATAACGCGTCGCTTCAAAAGGATTAGGCAGGCGCGCGAAAACGCCCTTGCCATTATGATAGATCATTGAGGTTTTGCCATGCATCGGATTCTTTGCCTGGATGATTTTTCCACCAAAACAATAACCGATTGCCTGATGCCCAAGGCAGACTCCCAAAATGGGGATCTTGCCGCTGAATTGGCGAATAAGATCGCAGGAGACGCCCGCGTTCTCCGGACGGCCAGGCCCGGGAGAAATAACGATTTTCTCCGGATTAAGCTTCTTGATAGCGTCAATGCTTAAAGCATCGTTACGGTAAACTAAAACATCCTCTCCCAATTCACCCAGGTATTGCACCAGGTTATAGGTAAAAGAATCATAATTGTCCAACATCAGAATCATTCTTTTTCTCTCCAGACTTTTGCTCCCAGATCCTTAAGTTTGCTTTCGATATTTTCGTAGCCACGCTCTAAATGATATATCCTGGAAATTGCGGTTTTGCCAGAAGCGGCTAAACCGGCTAAAACTAAACAGGCCGAAGCGCGCAAATCGGACGCCATTACCGGAGCTCCGGATAATCTTTTAATACCTTCGACAATCGCGTGCGGCCCTTCCCGCTGGATATGCGCGCCCATACGATTAAGTTCCGCCACATGCATAAAACGATCCGGATAAATTTTTTCCGTGATCACGCTGATCCCGTCTGTCACAGACATCAACGCCATCATCTGCGCTTGCATATCGGTGGGAAATCCCGGATACGGTAAAGTAGTAATATTAACGGCCTTCAATCGTTTGTGCCCTTT
Organism: Candidatus Omnitrophota bacterium; assembly: GCA_023228185.1. GTDB lineage: Bacteria > Omnitrophota > Gorgyraeia > Gygaellales > Profunditerraquicolaceae > JALOBQ01. The sequence continues at coordinate 4,405 of JALOBQ010000036.1, read as the reverse complement.
GATATGTAATGAGTCGCCTTTCTGGCTAATCTTAACTCCGGCTTCTCCAAGTTTATCGATCAAAGCGCCTAAATGCCGATAGTTGACATTTTTGATCAAAACATCTCCATTGGTAATTAATGCCGCGATAATCCAAGTTGCGGCCTCTATTCGGTCAGGGATCACTGAATGCGTTGCCCCGCGCAAAGATTTTACTCCTTCAATTTCAATAGTTGGGCTGCCCTGGCCGGTAATTTTAGCGCCCATTTTATTTAAAAAATTCGCCAGGTCTTCAACTTCCGGTTCGCAGGCGGCAGACTCAATCACGGTTTTCCCCTGGGCTAAAACCGCGCTCATCATCACGTTATCCGTAGCTAAAACCGAAGAACCAAAAGCGCCGCCTAAATAAATATGCGTGCCCTTAAGTTTAGCGGCTTTTGCTAAAATATAACCGGAATCAATCTGAATATCAGCGCCCAAAGCTTTGATGCCTTTAAGGTGCAAATCAACCGGCCGCACTCCGATAACGCAGCCTCCCGGCAGGGAAACTTTGGCTTGTTTAAACCTGCTTAACAACGGGCCTAACACGCAAAATGAAGCGCGCATCGTAGAAACTAATTTATAGTCGGCGATATAGCTGGATTTTTTCCCCGCCGCGACGATCACCCTGCCTTTATCAAACTCCACGATTTTCCCTAAAGAACGCAAGATCTTAAGCATGCTGTTAGTATCCCGCAGATGCGGCACATCCTTGATCAGGCAAGTTTCATCAGTAAGCAAAGTCGCCGCTAAAATCGGTAAAACTGAATTCTTCGCTCCTGATACTTTTACTTCACCCTTCAAACGTATTCCACCCTGAATAATCAATTTATCCATTTTCTTTAAACCTCTTTTCTGGCAACTAAAACACGCGCGATATCGTTATAATCATTGATCGTTTCAATTATTTCAAATTTACCATTTTCAGATAATAAATTTTCTACTGCAGAACGCTGGCCAAACCCAAGTTCTAAGATCAATAAACCTTTGGGCAGAAGATAATCCGCGGCGTTTTCAGCGATCTTTCGGTATAAATCAAGCCCATCAACGCCAGCCTGCAAAGCCAACAGCGGTTCAAAGGATAGCTCTTCAGCAAGCCCGGCAAAATCCTTTTTGGCAATATACGGAGGGTTACTGACGATTAAATCAAAAAGCAAGCCTTGTTTCTCTAAGGGCGCAAACAAGTCACCTTGCAAAAATTTAATTTTAGCTGAATGCCTGCGGCTGTTTTCTTTGGCTACTTCAAGCGCCAAAGCGGAAATATCGCTTGCGCTGACTAAAGAACCAATAACCATCTTGGATAAAGACACGCCAATACAGCCAGAACCAGTCCCCAGGTCCAAAATACGCGGAAATTTTTTTAATTTCATATATTTAATTGCTGTCTCGACCAGAATCTCGGTTTCCGGGCGGGGAATCAAAACATTTTTATTAACTTTAAAATCTAAACCCATAAATTCACTGCGTCCAAGGATATATTGCAAAGGCTCATGTTTAATTCTTCTAAGCAATACCTGCGAGAAAACTTCGGCTTGCTGTTTATTCAGGCGCAGATCCGCATCCAAATATAAGTCGGCGCGCCGGCAATTTAAAATATATGTAAGGGCTGTTTCAGCTTCTTTCATTTTTCTTCTCTTCTTCGGCCTTAATAATCGCTTCGGAAAGCTCATTCAAAGAACCTTCCAAAATAGCTTCCAATTGATGCGAAGTAAAATTTATCCGGTGGTCGGTAACGCGGCGGTCAGGAAAATTATAAGTGCGGATCTTCTCGCTGCGGTCGCCGGTGCCAATCTGCACTTTACGAGCACTGGATAACCTTTTAGATTCAGCCTCGATCTTTGTTTCCAGGATACGCGCGCGCAGAATCCTCATTGCTTTGGCTTTATTTTTGATCTGTGAACGTTCATCCTGACAGGCAACCACAGTATTTGTGGGAAGATGCGTAATGCGCACCGCGGAATCGGTTTTTTGCATATGCTGGCCGCCTGGGCCGCTCGAGCGGTATGTATCGATCCGAAGATCTTTCGGCTCAATTACCAGATCAACTGCTTCAGGTTCAACTAAAACCGCTACTGTTGCCGTGGACGTATGGACGCGGCCTTGCGCCTCGGTAACCGGAACGCGTTGCACGCGGTGCACGCCGCTTTCAAATTTGAGCACCTTAAAAGCATCACGTCCTTTTACGCCGAAGATAACTTCTTTGACTCCGCCGGCTTCATTAGTATTGATAGACATCAACTCCACTTTCCAGCCTTTGTTATCGGCGTATTTTGTATACATCCGGTAAAGATCAGCGGCAAAAAGCCCTGCTTCATCACCGCCTGTGCCCTGGCGAATTTCCAGGATCACGTCTCTTCCGGCATCTTTATCTTCACCGGTAATCATCTTTTTAACTCTTGCCTCTAAATCATTTTTCCTGGTTTCCAGATGATTAGATTCGCTTAAAGCCATTTCCAGAAATTCTTTTTCGTGTTTTTCCTTCAGCACGCCGGCTACTTCATTTATTTCTTTCAAAATAGTCGCGTACTCATTAAAAGCAAGATAAAAAGGTTTCAGGTCAGAAAGTTCCTTAGCCAGCTTATTCGATTGCTCACGGTCGCTTAGTATCTCCGGAGAACTGAGCAGTTGCTCAATCTCCATATAACGCTGAGCAAACTTTTTTAGCTTCTCTTCCATTGATATACCTTATTATATTTTAAAAAAAATAGCATCAACATATTAGGTGATAGGTTCTAGGTGATAGGTTTTCTCTACATACCATACTTTAATTCCATTGCCTCTACCTTTGCCTAGATACTCTTGGTCTTTCCTACATACTATATACTACCTACTGAATTTTATGACTTCTTCCCGTATTTCTTCATAAACTTGTCTACACGGCCTGCTGAATCAACCAGCTTCTGCTTACCGGTGAAAAAAGGATGGCATTTGGAACAAATTTCCACGCGGATACTTGGTTTTGTTGAACGCGTATGCACAGTCTCTCCGCAAGCGCAAACAATTGTGCTCTCTTTGTAATTCGGGTGTATTTTTTCTTTCATCTCTCTCTCCTTTGTTAGGTTTTAGGTGCTAGGTTCTAGGTGATAAGTTCTAGATTTTCCCTACATACTATATACTACCTACTACATACTATACCTCAAATCAAGATACTCTACTGATTCATGCTTCCCAAGAATTCTTCGTTATCCTTGGTTTTACCAAGTTTGGATATCAGCAACTCCATCGCTTCCACGTTGTTTAATTCATTAAGCACTTTTCTTAATATCCAGGTCTTCTGCAATACATCAGGCTTAACTAATAACTCCTCATGGCGGGTATTGGAACGTTTAATGTCGATAGCCGGATATATCCTGCGCTGGAAGAGATTACGGTCTAACTGAATTTCCATATTGCCCGTGCCCTTAAACTCTTCGAAGATAACTTCATCCATGCGGCTGCCTGTATCGACCAAAGCAGTAGCGATGATCGTAAGGCTTCCACCTTCATCAACCGCGCGCGCTGCGCCGAAAAATCTTTTCGGCTTCTGCAAAGCGTTGGAATCAATACCACCGGAAAGCACCTTACCGCTATGCGGAACAACCGAGTTATACGCTCGAGCAAGGCGCGTGATACTATCTAAGAGCACAACCACATCCCTTTTATGCTCAACCAAGCGTTTGGCTTTTTCCAGGACGATTTCCGCTACCTGCACATGGCGCTCTGGCGGCTCGTCAAAAGTCGAAGAAATAACTTCGCCTTTAACATTTCTTTGCATATCCGTGACTTCTTCCGGACGTTCATCAATTAAAAGCACGATTAAAACCGCGTCTGGGTTATTCAGCGTGATCGCGTTAGCGATCTTCTGCAATAAAACCGTTTTGCCGCTGTAAGGCTGGGCAACGATCAAACCTCTCTGACCTTTGCCAATCGGAGCAAGCAGGCTCATTACGCGCATCGATATTTCATCGGGCTTTGTTTCCAGATTAAACGGCTGACGCGGGTAAATAGGAGTCAAGTTATCAAAACATACTTTTTCTTTAACATTTTCCGGATTCTCAAAATTTACCGCTTCCACTTTAAGCAGGGCAAAATATTTCTCCCCCTCTTTAGGCGGGCGAATCTGGCCGCTTACCGTGTCCCCGGTGCGCAAATCAAATTTACGGATCTGCGAAGGCGAAATATAGATATCGTCCGGGCAAGGAAGATAATTAAAATTCGGGCTTCTCAAAAACCCAAAACCCTCGGGTAATATCTCCAGCACTCCTTCGCCGAACATTAATCCTTCTTTTTCCGCCTGAGCTTGTAAAATTTTAAAGATCAAATCCTGCTTCCTCAAACCGCTCGCGCCGTTAGCGTTCAACTCCTTGGCCAGCTTATTTAATTCGCTGATCTTCATGTCTTTAAGGTT
>JALOBQ010000035.1 GCA_023228185.1 Candidatus Omnitrophota bacterium | reverse complement strand
GAATTTTTTAAAGATTGGGTGGGCAAACACTACTTGGGGTTGATCAACGAAGAGTTAAAACACGCGGGCCTGAATAATCTGTTAATAAATTTGACTGTGGGCAGCCAATCAACTGCGCCGCTTGCTGTAACTCACCCAGGCGCCGCACAGATGAAACCAGGTTTTGGGCCAGCCGTAGCAAATCTTAATCCGCGTTATACTTTTGATAATTTTGTGATCGGTTCTTCGAACCGCCACGCGCACGCGTATTCTATGGCCGTGGCCAACGCGCCGGCTAAAACATATAACCCTTTATTTATTTACGGCGGAGTAGGTTTAGGAAAAACACACCTGATCCAGGCAATCTGCCACCAGATCAGAAGCAACGCTTCCGAGAATATCAAGATTTGTTATATTTCCAGCGAAAAATTTACCAACGAGTTAATCGACGCGATTCAGCACCACGCGACATCGGCTTTCCGCCAAAAATATCGTAACGCCGACGTTTTAGTGATCGATGATATACATTTTATCGCCGGCAAAGAATCCACGCAGGAAGAATTTTTCCACACTTTTAACACTTTATACGACGCGCATAAACAAATTGTTTTTTCCAGCGACCGGCCGCCAAAAGAAATCGCCAATCTGCAGGAAAGATTGGTTTCGCGTTTTGGCTGGGGGCTGACTACGGATGTTCAACCGCCGGATCTAGAAACCCGCGTGGCGATTTTAAAGAAAAAAATTGAGCGCGAACCTGTGGCAGTTCCGGATGAAGTGATTTTTTTTATCGCGCAGTTGATCAAAACCAATATTCGTGAATTAGAGGGCGCGTTGATTAGGACAATCGCGTATTCTTTATTGGAAGAAGAACCGATCACGATTGGCTTGACGAAAGAGGTTTTAAAAGATTTATTAAAAGAACCTAAAAAATTAATTACTGTGGATTTTATCCAGCGTTGCGTGGTAGAAGAGTTTGGTTTATCTTTGCAGGACCTGAAAACCAAACGGCGTAATAAACAAATTGTTTTACCCAGGCAAATAGCAATGTTTTTAAGCCGTGAGTTAACGGAATTATCTTTACCGGAAATTGGGGAGTATTTTGGCGGCCGCGACCATACGACTGTTTTACATTCTTATAATAAAATTAAAGAAGCTTTAAATAAAGATTTGGTGTTAAAAGAGCGGATAGAGCGGGTTATTCAAGTTATTAAATAATAATCCACGGGTTTTCCCGGGTGAATTTTTGTTTTAACTTGCGTTCACTCAATAGGTTGAGGAGTTATTAACTAAAATCCGCCTTATTATGACTATTACGATTTAAGGTTTTAATTAATATATTAATAATAGAAGGAGATAAAAATGCGGTTTAAGTGCCAAAGAGATGCTTTAATTAATGCAATACAAACTGTGCAAAATATAGTTACCAGCCGGCCAACTCTTCCTATATTATCTAATATTTTAATTGAAACTCAAACCAATAATATTAGGTTAACCGCAACAGATTTAGATGTTGGTATAAGCTGTGTAGTGCCTGTGGATATTCTTGAACAAGGTTCTATCACTGTGCCCGCCAAGAGGTTTAGTGATATTATTAAAGAGTTTCCTTCTGAAAATTTGAATGTTACTACCAAGAAAAATAATATGGTAATTGTGGATTCCGAAGTATGCCAATTCAAAATTATGGGCATGGGTAAAGAAGAGTTTCCCAAGCTACCTGAATTTAAAGATACAAAAGCTATTAAAATCGAACAACAACAATTAAAAGAGATGTTGAGTTTGACATCTTTTGCGGTTTCTTTTGATGAAACGCGCTATATTTTAAACGGCATTCTTTTTAAAATTAATAAAAACACAATTACTTTGGTTGCTACCGACGGCAAAAGGCTGGCGGTGGCGGAAAGAAAGCTATCTTCTGACGCAGATGTTGATTTAAGCGTGATCGTGCCCACAAAAACCGTGCATGAATTGAACCGTAATTTAAAAGAAGGCGGCGAACTGCTTTTGATGGTAGGCAATAACCAATTATTATTTGATTTAGGGGAAGTGGTGATCTTGTCCAGGTTGATCGAGGGCGAATTCCCGGATTACAAACAAGTGGTCCCGCCACATTCCGAAAATGTGATGAAGATTGAGCGCAGCCAGTTATTATTGGCCGTGCGCCGCGCCGCGCTTTTGTCCACGCCGGATTATCAGGCTGTAAAATTTGAGGTTTTTAAAAACAAACTGGTAATTTCCAAATCTACTCCCGATGTGGGGGAATCGCGTGAAGAGTTAGCCGTGGAATACCAGGGCAAAGAGTTGGTGATTGGTTTTAATCCCGGTTATTTAGGCGATGTTTTAAAAAATCTTAACGAACAGATGGTGGGCATAGAATTAACGGATAGCGAAAAACCCGGCGTGATCCGCGCCAGCGGTTATGTTTATATTATTCTGCCGATGCGCTTAAGTTAAATGGAGTTGATCAAAGAAACGCTGAAAATTGTGATGCAGGGCATAGCCGGTGAAAAAACACTTTTCCCACCGGGTTCCTGCGAGGAGTGTTTAAAAAAAGCCTTGACAAAAAGAGAGCTGGGGCATATAAGAATTAATTATTTCCGTAAGGGTATTTTGGGACTATACGTGGATTCTTCCAGCTGGCTTTACGCTTTAAATTTGAAAAAAGAGGCAATTTTAGAGAAACTGCAACAAGAAAATAGCGCGATAAAAAAAATAAATTTGCGCTTGGGGGAGATTTAATTGGCTAAACAAAAAGCAGCAGACAAAAACACTACTGCCGACGCGGTAAAAGCAAAAGCATACGACGCAACAAGTATCCAGGTCTTAGAGGGCATTGAAGCGGTGCGCCGCAGGCCGGCAATGTATATCGGTGATACTTCCACGCGCGGTTTACACCATTTGGTTTATGAAGTTGTGGATAATAGTGTGGATGAAAGTTTAGGCGGATTTTGTGATAATATTTCCGTGGTCATCCACGAGGATGATAGTATTGGGGTGTCTGATAACGGCCGCGGTATTCCGGTAGATATGCATAAAACCGAGAAGAAGCCGGCGGTAGAAGTCGCTTTAACAACGCTGCATGCCGGAGGTAAATTTGACCACCGCTCTTATAAAGTATCCGGCGGTTTGCATGGCGTAGGCGTAAGCTGTGTGAACGCGCTTTCTTCCTGGCTGGAGGTCGAAGTAAAAAGAGACGGCAAGATTTATCATCAGCGTTATGAAAAAGGCAAAACCGTATCTAAACTCACAGTAATCGGCAAAAGCACTTCCACAGGCACTAAAGTTACATTTAAGCCGGACAATTCCATTTTTACTAAAACGGAATATTCCTATGATATTCTTTCCGGCCGTTTAAGGGAATTGGCGTTTTTAAATAAAGGTTTAAAAATTAAACTTAATGACGAGCGCTCGGATAAAGAATCTGTTTTTGAATTTTCCGGCGGTATCGTTTCTTTCGTTGAATATCTAAATAAAAATAAAAACCCGCTGCACAACAAAGTCGTCTATTTTGAAAAAAAGCAGGATGACATTATTGTGGAAGTGGCAATGCAATATAATGACGGATATGCCGAAACAATGTTTTCCTTCGCCAACAATATCAATACCATCGAAGGCGGCACGCATCTCTCCGGGTTTAAGTCCGCGTTAACGCGCGCGATCAACCAATACGCTAAAGCTAAAAACTTGTTAAAGAACGAAGTGGCTATTTCCGGCGAGGATGTGCGCGAAGGTTTAACCGCGGTAATCAGCGTGAAAGTTCCCAATCCGCAATTTGAAGGGCAGACTAAAACTAAACTGGGTAATTCCGAAGTAGAAGGTTTAGTGGCATCGGCAAGCCTTGACGCGCTATCCAGTTATTTTGAGGAAAACCCATCTGTCGCCAATAAAATTATTGATAAGGTGATCATTGCTTCCCGCGCCAGGGAAGCCGCGCGTAAAGCCCGCGAGTTAACTCGTAGAAAAGGCGCTTTAGAAGGCGCTGGCCTGCCCGGTAAATTAGCGGATTGTTCTGAAAGAGACGCAGCGCTTTGCGAATTATATATTGTGGAAGGGGATTCCGCCGGTGGTTCAGCCAAACAAGGCCGTGACCGCAGGTTCCAGGCGATCCTGCCGATTAAAGGCAAGATCCTGAATGTTGAAAAAGCGCGCATGGATAAGATTTTATCCAACGAAGAGATTCGCACGATCATTACCGCTTTAGGCACCGGCGTAGGAGAAGAATTTAACCTGGAAAAATTACGTTATCATAAATTAATGCTGATGGCTGATGCGGATATTGATGGTTCGCACATCCGCACCTTATTACTGACTTTACTTTATCGGCATCTGCCAAAGCTGATTGAAAATGGTTATGTTTATATTACGCAGCCGCCGCTTTTTAAAATTAAACGCGGCCAGCGTGAGGAATATATCCAAACTGAAAAAGAGATGGATGAACTTTTGCTTGATCTGGGCAGGGAGTCGCATAAACTGTTGCGTATCAAAGATAAGCAAAGCTTTACAGATAATCAGTTTAAAGAGTTGCTCAAACTGCTTGTAGATCTGGATAAGCTTGCGAGAATTTTAGGCAAAAAGGGAGTAGATTTTGCTAAATATCTTAGTTTGAGGCATCCAAAAACCAAAAAATTGCCAATTTATAGGGTTAAAGTGGGTGGAGAAGCCCATTTTGTTTATTCGGACAAGGAATTAGCTGAGCTGACATCTAAACAAGAAAAAGAAGCGGAAGTTGATAAATTAGAGCTTTATGAATCTCCGGAAGTTGAGCAGATACTCTTAAAAATAGAAAAATTGGGTTTTGACGTAAACACATGTTTAAGCGCGCCAGTTGTTGATAAGGAAAGCACTGGTAAAAAAGGTGAAATTAAACTAAAGCCTCTTTACAGGATTACTAATGAAGATGGCGTAAAAGACGTTTTTAGTTTAAAAGAAATTTTGGCTCATATTAAAGAAAGTGCTGTTAAAGGTATGCATATCCAAAGGTATAAAGGCCTTGGTGAAATGAACCCGCAGCAACTTTGGGAAACTACAATGGATCCTGCGAAGCGCACGATCTTGCAGGTAACTTTAGAGGACGCGGTTGAAGCGGATAAAGTATTTACGGTTTTAATGGGGGATCAAGTTGAGCCGAGGCGCGAATTTATTGAGAATTACGCGCATCAAGTGAAGAACTTGGACGTTTAATTATGTATACCCAAAACGAAAAAATTATCAAGGTTTATATTGAGGATGAAGTAAAAGATTCTTATTTAAATTACGCGATGAGCGTAATTGTCGGCCGCGCTTTGCCTGATGTGCGCGACGGGCTAAAGCCGGTGCATCGGCGTATTCTTTATGCGATGCAGGAATTAAACCTCGATCACTCCAAGCCCTATAAAAAATCCGCGCGTATCGTCGGTGAAACCATGGGTAAATACCATCCGCATGGCGACTCGGCTATTTATGAAACAATGGTAAGAATGGCGCAGGATTTTTCTTTGCGTTATCCATTGGTTGACGGCCAGGGAAACTTTGGTTCTGTTGATGGCGATTCGGCAGCGGCGATGCGTTATACCGAAGCGCGGTTATCTGCGATCAGCGAGGAGATGCTCAGGGATATTGAAAAAGATACAGTTAGCTTTGGGCCGAACTTTGATTCCTCTTTAAAAGAACCGCTTTTGTTGCCGGCGGCATTACCGCAACTTTTAGTGAACGGTTCAAGCGGCATTGCCGTAGGCATGGCGACTAATATTCCGCCGCATAATTTAAATGAAATTGCCGACGCGATTATTTATCTTATTGCTCATCCGGAAGCGGAAGTAAAAGACCTGATACGTTTTGTCCAGGGGCCGGATTTTCCCACCGGAGGCCTGATTTGCGGCAAGGCAGGCATTAAAGAAGCTTATACTACTGGCCGCGGGAAACTTACTGTGCGCGCTCGCGCTTCCATAGAGCACCAGAAAAACGGCAAAGATTTAATCGTGATTAATGAAATTCCTTATCAGGTGCAAAAATCAAGCGTGATCGAAGCAATCGCCGCGTTGGTTGATGATAAAAAAATCGAAGGTATTTCGGATGTGCGCGATGAATCGGATAAAGACGGTATGCGCATTGTCGTCGAGCTTAAACGCGACACGGAATCCCAAGTTGTTTTAAATCAACTCTTTAAACATACCCAGCTGGAAACTACCTTTGGTATTATTATGCTGGCGCTGGTTGAGAACAGGCCGAAAGTCCTTAATTTACGCCAGGTGTTGGATTGTTATATTCAGCATCGCAAGGTCGTTGTGCGCAGGCGTACTCAGTTTGAGTTGGATAAGGCTTTAAAAAGAGCGCATATCTTGGAAGGCTTAAAAATCGCGCTTAAATTTATCGATCGGATTATTAAAACGATCCGGGCTTCTAAAAGCACGGAAGCGGCTAAAGTAAATTTGGTCGATGAATTTGAACTTTCTGAAATTCAGGCACAGGCGATTCTGGAGATGCAGTTGCAGCGATTGACGGCTTTAGAGCGCGATAAGCTTGACGCCGAATACGCCGAGCTGCTGAAAAAAATAGAATTATGCCGTGGGATTTTGGCCTCGGAGAAAAAAATTGAAAGTATTATTATAGGTGAATTAGAAGAATTAAAAAAGAAATACGGCGACGCGCGCCGCACAGATATCGTCGGTGAAGCGCAAGAGTTGGAAATCGAAGATTTGATCGCTGAAGAAGATGTGGTGGTGATGATCAGCCACGGCGGATATATCAAACGCCTGCCGGTAAGTGCGTATCGTAAACAAAATCGCGGCGGCAAAGGCGCTACAGGCGCGGAGTTAAAAGAAGATGATTATATCGAGCATCTTTTCGTCGCTTCGACCAAGGATTACCTTTTGATTTTTACCGATAACGGGCAAGTGCATTGGTTGAAAGTTTATGAGATCCCGCAAGGCAGCCGCGTGTCTAAAGGCAAAGCGATTATTAATTTGACACAGATAGAATCTAGCGTAAAAATCAGTTCGACTATTCCGGTAAAAGAGTTTTCCGCGGATAAATACCTGGTGATGGTAACCCGCGCCGGGCAAATTAAGAAAACACGCCTGGACGCTTATGGTAACCCGCGCAAGGGCGGGATCATCGGCATTACTTTAGATAAAGGCGACCAGTTGATCGGCGTGGAGATGACCGACGGAAAACAGGAATTATTAATCGGCACTCGTCAGGGTAAAGCAATCAGGTTCTCCGAAGAAAAAGTGCGCGATATGGGCAGGGGCGCACGCGGCGTGCGGGCTATTTCGCTCGCCAAAAAAGATGAAGTAATCGATATGGTCGTGCCTAAAAAAGGCGCGGCTATTCTTACGGTGACGCAATTAGGTTTTGCCAAACGCACTACTGTTGAAGAATACCGCCTGACTTCCCGCGGCGGCAAAGGGGTAATTAATATCCGCGTCACGGACAAAAACGGCGAAGCAGTGAATTTAAAAACTGTTAATGAAAATGACGGCTTAATGGTGATTACTCAAAACGGCATATTTTTGCGTTGCGCGGTAAAAGATATTCGCGAAACCGGGCGTTCCGCTCAAGGCGTGCGGTTAATCAAACTGCAGGATAAAGATAAAGTTTCCTGCATTACGCCGGTAATCGCCGAAGAAGAATAATTTTGTCCCCATCGTCTTCCCGCCCAGATTTTAGGAGCGGGGGGTTAAGTTTAAAAGATTGATAACAAGTTTTGTCCCCATCGTCTAGCCTGGTCAGGACAAGAGCTTTTCAAGCTCTCGACCGGGGTCCGAATCCCCGTGGGGACACTTTTTAAACCGCAAAAGTTTTCGCTCGAATGTTTTGCGCGCGGTGATCAATACAAATTAAAGGTGTGTTTATGTGCGGGATAGTCGGTTACATCGGTGACAAGCCGGCCAAGGATATTCTTTTGGCGGGGTTAAAACGCCTGGAGTACCGCGGTTATGATTCCAGCGGCATGGCTGTCTTATCCGCCAAACAATCCTTAAATATCAAAAAAGCCCCGGGCAAAATCAGCGCGCTAGAACATATCATCAAGGCAAACCCGCTTTCCGGCTGCCTTGGTATTGCCCATACCCGTTGGGCAACGCATGGGGCGCCTACTCAAAACAACGCTCACCCGCACGCCGATTGTAAAAATAATATTGTTGTTGTGCATAATGGTATTATTGAGAATTTTGAAAGTTTGAGGGCGCGCCTGATCAAAGAAAAACATTTTTTCCGCAGCCAAACAGACACTGAAGTTATCGTCCATCTGATTGAAAAATTCCATAAAAATTTGCCTTTAGCCGAAGCTGTAAGAAAAACGCTTAAGCTTTTGAAAGGTTCATTCGCCATCGGGGTGATTGCCCGGGA
>JALOBQ010000034.1 GCA_023228185.1 Candidatus Omnitrophota bacterium | reverse complement strand
CCCAAAGGTTCTCCGGACGGATCAGTTTCCTGAAACTGGCGAATTTTCGTTTTAAAGACGTGCCAAATTCCTTGGCGTAATAATCCGTGTAATTAAATTCTATTTCCTGGGATTCAAAATCAAAAGGCCCGAATTTACGCTGTAATTTCAGCTTCAATTTATCAAAAACGGATTTATCTTGGTAGATAAATCCGATGATCAATTTTACGCCAACTGGTTTTGTGATCTTACCCATAGAAAAGTTTTAACGTTTAAAACGTGGAGTTACGGTAAGAACTGCTTTATGTATTGCGCCAATTTTTTGCGCTCTTCGCTGCGGATCTCGTTAAAAAATATGGCAATATTAAAACCGCCTTTTGTTTCGTCTTCGCTTCTGACAATCACACCTTTACATTCGATCAGGCTATTCTTATCGGCAGTATCACACGGCAGGCTTAATTTCACGGAAATTTTCGTAAACGGCGGAACATACTTATTGATGTGGCAATAAGCTCCCACGCAGCTTAGGTTATGGGTAGTCGTTGAAAAATCATAACCGTTCACCGCCATATTCATCGGCAGTTTATGGTCAAGCCGCGGATTAACTCTTCTTTCGCTACCGGTTTTGATCATTATTCTTTAACCGCTTCTTTCTTATTTTTCTCCAGGTAATTGCGCCAGCATCTTTTAGTGCAATAATATTTGCCGTCGCGGTAATACCTGCGGATCTTCTTGATCAATTTGCTGCAACCCAGGCAATTGGTCTGTTTTTCTGCTTTAGGTTTTGCTTCTGCTGGTGCTGCTGCTTTTGTTGCTTCGGGAGACATGATTATTTTCCTTTCAGTTTTAAATATTTACGCTGGAACGCGCATGTTGATAAAATCTTTTAAATAATTACGCTCTAAAACGTCGAACTCCAAAAACTCAACGCCTAACTGGTTGTTATATGAATGCGCCATCGGCGTAGACCAGGCCACTTTGCCGATCGGCCTTAAAACACGTTTCAAAAGCTTGATCTCCAACATTAAGGCTGAATCCGTGGGGACAAACTTACTGCTGGTGAACCTTAAGCCTCCGGCGCTGATATCATTGCAGACAGCGTTATCAAAATCAGCGCTGCCGCGCACCTGGAAACGAATCGGGGAATTAACATTAACCCTCGGGAATACCCTGTTTTCCGAGGTTCTTAACGGTGCCATTAAAAAAAATATATCATATATTCGCTTCTATGTCAATACTTTACAAAGCCTTGCTTTTTGCTATAATGAACAAAAAGAAAGAGGGAAAATGTACTGTGAATTTTACGGATTTAAAGAACGGCCATTCAATATTACCAGCGATCCCTCCTTCTTTTTCTCAAGCAAAAACCACAAAGAAGCTCTCGCGCACCTGCTTTACGGAGTCAGCCAAAGAAAAGGCATTATCGTGCTTACGGGAGAAATCGGCACGGGAAAAACAACGGTCTGCCGTTTCCTGTTGAACCAGCTTGGCAAAAACATCAAAACAGCTTTCATTCTGAACCCGCATACATCGGAAACCCAAATTATGGAGTCAATTATCCGGGATTTCGGGATTCCTTTTAAACAAAACTCCAAACCGGATATGCTTCAGAAATTAAACACTTTCCTGCTTAAAGAATCCCAGGCCGGCAATAATGTGCTTTTAATTATCGATGAAGCGCAAAATTTAACTCCCGGCATACTTGAACAATTGCGCCTATTATCCAACCTGGAAACAGAAAAAGATAAACTACTGCAAGTAATCCTGGTCGGCCAGCCGGAATTAAACGAAAAACTCAATCTCTTTAATTTAAGGCAGCTGCGCCAAAGAATCATGGTCAGGTATCATATCGGTATGTTGGAAGCCGAAGAAGTTAAAGATTATATCAATCACCGTATCCAGATCGGCCGGCCGCAAAAAAATATTGAATTTCTTGATCAAGCGATTAAATTGATCGTGGATTTTTCTAAAGGCACGCCGAGGTTAATCAATATGCTTTGCGACCGGGCGCTTTTAGCCGGTTTTGTCGCTGAAAAAAACCAGATCAACGCTGAGATAATTAATAAATGCATTGAAGAATTTCAGAATTATTAAGGAAAATTATGAGTATTATTAACGACGCCTTAAAAAAAACCGAACAATCACTTAAGCAAAACGCTTTGACGACCGGCTCAAAACCTGCTCAAGTTACGCCAGCAAAAAAGAAAAATCCTCTTTTATATATTTTAATTATTATCGCGGTTTATTTCTGCGCTAACTTCTTTATAAAGATGTTTACCCGCGCTACCCAGCCAAAACCTGCGCCAATAATCTTAACGCAAACAGAACCGCTTAATCCTGAAATCAAAAAAACCGCGCCTCCTGCCCCAACAACTTTACCAGCACCAGTAGAACCAGTTGCTCAAGCTTCGGTTGAACAACCTTTAATTATCACGCCGGAAAAAGTTAAACTAAACCCTGAAGATTTTACGTTAAGCGGGATTTTTGTTTCCCATGCGGAAAAATACGCTTTATTGAACAATCAGATACTTAGGGAAGGCGAAAAAATTAAAGGGGCAACCGTAAGCGCGATTACCCCTAATTCAGTCCAACTGATCAAAGACGATCAAAGTATAGTCATCTCAACAGGCAATAAATAAATTAACTTATACTTTTCAGAGCCCCTCTGATAAATTCACTTCCTACATTAGTAACAACCTTGGCTTTACCCAAAGAAACAAGCAAAACAAACTTATTTTTGTTGCCTTTAAATTTCTTATCGTGAAAATGTGCGCTGATGATCTTAGCTAAACTTAACTTACCGATTTTTTCCGGTAAACCGTAAAATTTGATCAGGCTGCGCGCTGCTTGCGCGTCAGCAACTTTCAACAATTCGAGGTTTTTACTAATCTCTATCGCTGCCAGCATACCCAGGCTGATTGCTTCGCCATGGTTATATTTCGAGAAACCGCCTGCCGCTTCAATCGCGTGGCCTAAAGTATGGCCAAAATTAAGCAGTGTGCGTTTATCTAAAGCTTCCTTTTCATCGCGGCTGACTAAACCTGATTTGATCAAACTGCAGGCATAAACCAACTTTTCCAATACAGACGGGTCATATTTTAAGATATCCGCGCGCTTTTTTAATAATAAATTAAATAAATTTTTATCCGCGATCAAGGCGTATTTTATTACTTCGGCTAACCCTGCTTTAAGCTGCCTCGTAGAAAGGCTTTTAAGAAACGCTGTGTCGCTGAGCACAAGTTTGGGCTGATAAAACGCGCCAACCAGATTTTTGCCCGCGCAAAGATCAACACCTGTCTTGCCGCCAATGGAAGAATCCACCTGGGCAAGCAAAGTCGTAGGTACCTGGATATAAGGAATACCTCTTTTATAAACAGATGCGACAAACCCTGCCAAATCCCCGATCACACCGCCGCCAAAAGCGATAATAAATATTCTTTTCTTAAAATCCCTGCGCGCGATATCGTTAATCACGCCGCCAACGCATGCAATCGATTTGCTCTTCTCGCTGTCGGCAACAAGTTTAAAATAACAATTAAAACCTGATTTAAGTAAGGCCTGGCTGATCTGAGAACCGTATTTCGCTTTGATCAACTTATTAGTCAGGATATAAGCGTCTGTGCCAAGATCAAGCTTTTTTAAATATTTGCCAAGTTGATCGATCGCATGCCTTCCAATCAGGATCTCGTAAGAACGTTGCCCAAGATTTAAACGGATCTTTCTCATTTAACCTGTTGCTCCTATTAAACGCATAATTAAAGCAACTATCGGCCAAAGCAAGCGGTCGAATAATCCTAAACTCATCATTACAACCAGTATTATAAAACCATAGCGCTCAATTAGAGCGTATTGATTTGCCAACTGATCAGGCAAAAGCCCCGCTAAAATGCGCGAGCCATCCAAAGGTGGAATCGGTATCAGGTTAAAAACCCCCAAAACCACATTGATCAAAATAAGATTCGCTAAAAGGTAATTAATAATTACCGGCAGTTGGATAAACTTGAGCAATAATGAGAGCAGAAAAGCTAAAAGAAAATTCGCGCATGGCCCGCTTAAACCAATCCAAATCATATCTCTTTTGGGATTACGCAAGGACCAATAATTTACAGGCACCGGCTTTGCTGCTCCAAAAAGAAATCTTCCGCCGCTGGATAAAAAAATCATCAACGGCAAAAGCAGCGTCCAGAATAAATCGATATGCGCCAAAGGGTTTAAGGTGAGTCTGCCGGAATATTTGGCTGTAGAATCTCCCAGCTTGTAAGCTGTCCAACCGTGGGCGAATTCATGCACGGTCATTGAGATGAGTAATAAAACAAAAGAAATTAAAAAAGCGACAACCAGGCTTAAGATGTTCAATTCAACGCCTCAATCTTAGAAACCTCGATTATCTGATTATCACTACCGGTAGAATCAACCAATTTACCGCTTA
This sequence comes from Candidatus Omnitrophota bacterium, assembly GCA_023228185.1. Lineage (GTDB taxonomy): Bacteria > Omnitrophota > Gorgyraeia > Gygaellales > Profunditerraquicolaceae > JALOBQ01. The sequence goes on along the minus strand of JALOBQ010000034.1, from coordinate 3,900 downwards.
CTCTTACTTGGATTCCAGTTAGAGAATTTAAGAGTTTCTTGTTTGCTTCAAGTAAATAGATACCTTTATCGGCAGTAATCAATTTATGCGTTGCCTTACGCCAGAGCACCATACCGTACGGCATTACCGTACCTTCTAAAACAATCGGCTTATTTAATAATCGCTGATCCTGGAAAGCCGGGAGTTTCAAGTCTTCGGTACGCCTGATAAATTTACCGCTCACCCAACCAAAACAATCAGCCGTAGGGACGATTTTATACCAACCGTTATCCTCACTTAAAATAATTACGAAGGTATCTTTATTCAAAACACCGGTAATCCAATAAGAATCCCCCGGCCCGCAACGCACATTCACATTTTCATGCGTAACTTTAGCGCTGATGTTTTTCTCATCAGGTTCCAGAAAATTCAATTTAACATAGGCGGGAGCGTAATCAGGCAGCCGTATTTTATACCAATCATAGAGCGAAGAAACCACCTCTACTTTAGTGGACTTTTTTAAAACACAGATTATCGGCGAACTAGTTGTGGAATCCGCGCGCAGATTAATATCCTCGCTATTCACCAAACCGATAAAAGGAAAAACTTCTGCCTGAAGAGATTGACAAAACCCACAAGTCAACCCAACTGACAGAAGTAATATTAATTTTCCTTTTCTAAAAAACATATCGTTTAAATTATTTTTTTCCCGGGGCTTTAGGAGCCGCGGCTTTATCTTTCGCCCCTGGAGCTGCTGCGGCGCCGGCGGAAACCGCTGTCGCGCCAACAGCTGACGCGTCAGCTGCTTTTTCCACTTTCTCCTTCTTGATCTTGATCTTTAATGATTTGATCTTCGGCAGGCCGCAGATAGAATCTCCGCTTTTCCAATTACCCTTTTCCATCATCTGCCTGATGCGCTCGGAACGCTTTAAAACTGAGCGGGGTTTTTTATCCTGCTCTGAAATAGTTAACGACGGATGTATTGACATCTTTATAACCTCCTTATGTGGCAACCCGCGTAGGTTCTCTGTAACTGCTGCAGTAAAGGTTGCGCACTCTCTGAATTAGAAAATTTGCCTACGCACAAAACAATATAATTACCTTTTCTGTAAGCCTGAGGCGTAAGCCCCTGCTTCTTTAAAAAGGATATTTCCCTTAAAGCCGCCTCTTTGTTTTTAAAAACAGCTAACTGAATGGTGAAACTGGCGGATCTATCAGTGCTGGAGATAACCGCGAAACTTAAACGCCTGCCTCTTTCCACGCCCAAAGAAAAACAAAGAATGCCGCATAAAACAAAAGCCATCACCAGCAAAAGCACTTTTTCATATCCGCGGATACGCGTAAAAAACGACACTTTTACCTGGCGCGGTTTTAATTCCCCCGCGTTTTCGGATTGGGAAAACAACTCTAACTGTGACGTATCTCTATCTTGATGCATAATCTTTTATTATATGCAGGAGGCTTTATTGATGCAAGTAAATTCTTTTATTAAACTTCTTGATCACTTTCATAAAAGCTTCCACAACTTTGGGGTCAAACTGCGTACCGCTTTTTAGCCTTATTTCTTTCAAAGCCGCGGCGATATCTTTGCGCTCCCGGTAAGGCCGGCCATAAACCATCGCTTCAAAAGCATCGGCAACCGCCATGATCCGTGCGCCTTGGGGAATTTGGTTTTTCTTTAAACGCGACGGGTAACCCGTGCCATCAAATTTTTCATGATGATGCATGATAATCGGGATTACCGGGCGTAATACCTGTAAATGTTTTAAAATTTGTGCTCCCTTAACAGGATGGCGTTTGATAATATTAATCTCGCTGGGCGTAAGTTTAGTGGTCTTAGTAAGTATCTCCAGCGGAATATCAACTTTACCCGTATCATGCAAAAGGCTGGCGTATTTAAGGCTTTCAACCTGTTTTTCATCCAGATGCATTTCGCATCCTAAAGCCGCGACCAGCTTGCTAAAACAAGGTGAGTGCGTATACTCCTGCGGCACGCGCGTATCCAATAAGGTAACCATGGATTTGATACTGCCGAAAACTATTCTCTGCTGTTCCTCGTAAAGCTGCAGATTCTTAATTCCCACCACTGCCTGCTCAGCCATAGTCATCAGCATTTCCTGATCGAAAATATCAAAAACCGGCAATCCTTTATCGCGCTTAATAATGATAAACCCGGAAAGATCCTCGGCAATCAAAGGTATCGCTAAAAGGTTACCCTGCCTGATTGCCGATGAATATTTGATGATTCTTAATTCAAGCCTGCCGGAAAGCCTGGTTTTCTTATCAAAGATTATTTTTTTGTTATTATTGATCTGGCACTTGATCAGGGAAAATTTTTTGCTTGGGTCAACCAGCGCGGCCAGGCAATACTGGGCGTTAAAAAACTGACAAACCAGTTTGCTCATCCGGCTAACCAGTTCCTTCAACTCATAAGTAGAGTTAACCAGCCGGTAAATGCTGTGTACTGCTGAAATTAAAGATCTATACTTTTTCGTAGGGGTTAAATAATTTTTTGTATTCATCTAAAGCGTGCCGGTCAGTCATCCCGGCGATATAATCACAGATCACCCTGTGTTTGCCTTCTTTGGCAATTCTTGACTGGAATTCAGTAGGCAGCTGCTGGGGCCTTGAAAGGTACTCCTGGAATAATTCACGGATAAAACGCTTAGCTTTAGTGCTCATGCGCACTACGCGGTAATGATGATACAGCCGGCGCATAAGAAAACTCCGCAACGGTAAACGCGAAGCCTGCAGTTGGCTGCTAAAACCCACTAACCTGCATTTCAACTGCCTTAAATCAGCCAGCGACAATATATTAGAGCTGGCGAGATTTTTTTTCGTGTTAGCAATCAAGTCGGTTACCTGCAAATCAATCAGGCTTCTAATAATCAGGTATTTCCTCTTGGCGCTATCAATATTAGCATAACTTTTCCCGATTATGTTATTTATTTTCTTCCAAATCTCAAAATCCTCTAAATCTTTCTCGCAGATTAATCCGGAAGTGATTCCGTCATCCAGATCATGGTTATCATAAGCAATCTCATCGGCAATATCAACCACTTGCGTTTCTAAAGTAGGCGCTTTTTCAGGAAGGAATTTTTTTATTTTGACCGCGATATCAAAAGAAGAAGAATGTTTTACGATGCCCTCTCTCACCTCCCAGGTGAGGTTTAACCCGGGAAAATCCGGATATTTTTGCTCAAGGTATTCTACGACTCTTAAACCGTGCAAGTTATGATTAAAACCGCCGTGCTTAGCCATTAACTCATTTAAAATATCCTCGCCGGCATGGCCAAACGGAGTATGCCCAAGGTCATGCGCTAAAGCAATTGCTTCGGTAAGGTCGACGTTTAAACTTAAGGCAGCTGCGATAGTCCTGGCGATTTGAGAAACTTCCAGTGTATGCGTAAGGCGCGTGCGGTAATAATCGCCTTCATGGTTAACAAATACCTGCGTCTTATATTCTAACCTGCGGAAAGCCGCCGAATGGATAATCCGGTCGCGGTCGCGCTGATAACATGACCGATAAGCGTGCTCTTTTTCTGGAAAATCCCTGCCGCGGGAAGCACTGCTTTTAGCAGCATACGCGGCAAGATAAGCTTCTTCTAATTTTTCTATTTTTTTTGTTTCAAACATTTTTTTAAAAGTTTCGCTAATTCTTTCAAGCTTTGAGAGATAATTTTAGTTTTGGAAAACACCGGCATAAAATTAGTATCGCCTACCCAGCGGGGCACAATATGCAAATGTAAATGATCGGTAATACCGGCGCCTGCGGCGCGCTTAAGGTTAATGCCGATATTGAACCCATCCGGCTTTAAAGCTTTTTGCAGAAGCTGCTTTGCTTTATCCAGCGCGCGCATCAAATCAAGCAGTTGAGCGTCATTTAATTTTGACAAGTCAGCCAGATGCGCTTTTGGCGCG
>JALOBQ010000033.1 GCA_023228185.1 Candidatus Omnitrophota bacterium | reverse complement strand
ACCAGGATCAGAGCCAGAAGATTACAAAGAAGTTTCTGTTTACTAACCCTAAATATACCATGGAGTTGCAGGTTAACTTTGAGAATCTTTCTTCTGCGCCGATCAACATTTCCAATTCATTAATACTGGGCGTGGCAGATATATCAGCGAAAAATAAGCAGGCGCGTTATCAGGATATCTTCTTGGTGAATAACGATAAATCAATGCATCTGTCACTTGGGAAAAATTATCAATCTGAAGGTGTAAAGACCTTAGGATTCAGGGATCAATATTATTGCGCGATAGTTTCTCCTGTTGGTGGCAGCTTTTCAGGCAATATTAATAAAGTCCAAAATGCCGCTGAATTCAGCTTAAATGGTGGAAATACAATATTAAATGCTGGTGAGCAGATTGGACATTCATATCGTATTTATTTGGGCCCGCAAGAGTTATACTCACTGAATCAAGCTAATCCAGATTGGACAGATATTATTTATTTTGGTATGTTTGACTTTATTGCCCAGATCATTCTGCAATTATTAGGGTTTTTCTACAACCTGGTCCATAATTGGGGTTGGGCGATTATCATTTTGAGTTTAGTTGTATATGCGCTTTTATATCCTTTGTCATTAAAGCAGATGCGTTCAATGAAAGAGATGCAGATATTACAGCCAAAAATAGACGCTTTACGCAAAGAGTATAAAGATAATCCCCAGAAACTCAATAAAGAAATTATGGAACTCTATCGGGAACATAAAGTTAACCCGTTAGGCGGATGTTTGCCTTTATTACTGCAGATGCCGATATTTTTCGCGCTATACCAGGCTTTGATTCGTTCTGTAGCATTGCGAGGAGCTAAATTTATGTGGATCAAAGATTTATCTGAACCGGATAAACTATTTAGCTTTTCCAAGTCAATACCGGTATTAGGCAGTGATATTAACATTTTACCGATATTAATGGCCATTGGTATGTTTGTCCAGCAAAAAATATCTTTGGGTAATGCTTCTGGAGCAGCAGCTGAACAGCAGAAGATGATGCTCTTTATAATGCCAATAATGTTTGGCGTAATATTTTATAATATGCCTTCTGGGTTAGTATTATATTGGTTTGTGAATAGCGCGTTAATGCTATTTTACCAGTTTAAAATCTACAAGAAGGCTTAAATGAATCCTAAAACATCTATTGAGGTTGAAGGTAACAGCGTTGAAGAAGCTATTAATAAAGCGCTTAAGGATCTGGGCGTGTCAAGAAATAAAGTCAAGATTGAGGTAGTATCTGAAGAAAAGAAGGGTCTTTTTGGTATGCCAGGAGCTAAACCGGCAAAGGTTCGCGTAACCAGGTTAGAAGGCAAATAATTCCTTGACAAGGCAATATTTTGTAAGATAATAGAGTTGTAGTGCAGGTGAGCATAAGAATGTTCCGCGTGGAACAATTTGTAACTTGATATATATCAATGGGTAAGATAATAGCGGTTTGTAATCAAAAAGGTGGTGTAGGCAAAACCACTACCTCAATTAATCTCTCATCATTCCTCGCCATGGCTGGGAAAAAGGTTATGCTGATCGACCTTGACCCGCAAGCCAACGCCACAAGTGGCATCGGCCTCAATAAACATAATATAGAAAAAAGCACCTACCATGTTATCCTGGAAGAATTGGATATCAAAGAAGTATTGCAGAAAACAGCGGTTGATAATTTATTGCTTGCTCCGTCCAATCTGGATTTAACTGGCGCGGAGGTTGAGCTTGTTGGAGCAATGGGCAGAGAGTATCGGCTTAAGAGAGCTTTAGCAAAAGAAAAAGATAATTTCGATTATATTATTATTGATTCGCCGCCTTCACTTGGTTTGCTAACAATCAATGGTTTATGCGCCGCGGATTCTGTGATTATACCTGTCCAATGTGAATATTATGCTTTAGAAGGACTAACGCAACTCCATAATACTATTAGACTTGTGAAAGAAAATCTTAATCAAAATTTAAGTATTGAAGGTGTTTTATTGACTATGGCTGATTTTAGAACAAATCTGACTAAAGAAGTTATCCAAGAAGCGCGCAATCATTTTAAAGACAAAGTTTATAATACGGTAATCCCGCGCAATATCCGTTTGACCGAGGCCCCAAGCTTTGGTAAACCAATCTCTTTATATGATCGAACTTCGTTAGGCGCGCAGAAATATGAAGAACTTTGCAAAGAAGTTTTAGGAATGCCGCTGGATTCTACTATATCAATTCCACAAGGAGAAAATTAATGGAAAGAAGAGCGTTGGGTAAAGGCATAGGCGCGTTAATACCTGATAAGCCAGTTGATCAGCATAGGCAGGAGATTATTTATGTCCAGATTGGACAAATCAAGGCTAATCCTTTCCAGCCCAGAGAGGCGTTTGATGATACCACAATTAATGAATTAGCTCAGTCAATTAAGGAAAAAGGCATAATTCAGCCGTTGTTGGTAAGAAGGCAGGGAGATAATTATGAATTGATTGCCGGAGAAAGAAGATTACGCGCTGCTACTGCTTTAGGTTTAAAAGAATTACCGATTATCGTAAAGGATGTTGATGACCAGGATTCTTTAGAGCTGGCTTTGATTGAAAACATTCAACGGGAAAGTTTAAACCCGATCGAAGAAGCGCATGCCTATCAGCATTTAATGGAACAATTTAAAATTACGCAGGAAAGAATCAGCGAAGTAATGGGCAAGGCGCGGGCGACGATCACCAATACAATGCGGCTTTTAAAATTACCGCATGAAGTTCAGCAAGAATTGAAAAATGGCCGGATCAGTTTCGCGCATGGTAAAACTCTTTTGGAGATTGATGACGCTAACCAGCAAAGAAGGCTGGCGATGGAAGTGATTTCTAAAGGGCTTTCCGTGCGGGAGTTGGAAAGCTTGGTAAAGAATTCCCGCCCGGCGGGATTAAAAAGAAAAATCGGCCAGGGCCAACGAGACCCGTCGGTATCCGTGCTGGAAGAACACCTGCAGCATGCTTTAGCCACAAAAGTGCGTATTAGCAAAAGGAAGAAACGCGGACATATTAATATCGAATTTTATTCAGAAGAGGATCTAGAACGAATTGTTAAGATTATCAAAGGAGGAGCAAAACAATGATCCAGGCTGTCTTAATTTTAATTAAACCCGACGGGTTAAAGAAATCTCTCACCGGCAATATTCTCTCCCGGCTGGCGGAAACCAAACTTGAGATCGTCGCTGCTAAAATGGTGCGTGTATCTGAAGCGCTGGCCAAGGAGCATTACCGGCATTTGAAAGATAAACCGTTTTTTGGCGAGCTGATCGATTATTTGCTTGGTAAACTGCATAACCGGAAAAAAGTTATGGCGCTTGTTTATTGGGGAGAAGAGGCGATAAAAAAATGCCGCGATTTAGCCGGCGCGACCAACCCCGAAGAGGCCGAAGCCACGTCGATCCGCGGCTCTTACGGCCGGATTACCACCAGCGGGCTTTATGAAAATGTGATCCATGTTTCCAGCGATATCAATGACGCTGAGCGAGAGATCAAGCTTTGGTTTAATCCCGAAGAGATTATCGTCGAGTTATATCCGGCTAAAGAAATAATCGCCAAAGAAGTGAAAAAACAAATTTGGGCTTAATTTTCTAGAGGAAAAAATATGCTTAAGAGTATGACCGGTTTTGGCAGTAAAGAGATAGAAGTTCCGTCGATTGGTAAAATTTGCATCGAGCTAAGAAGCATTAATCACAAATTTTTAGAGAGCGTTTTTCATTTACCCGAAGGCCTTTTATCGTTAGAGGATAAGCTTAAAAAAGAGATCGAATCCAGGATCCGCCGCGGAAGAGTTAATTGTGTGGTAAATATCCGGGGAGGCCAAGCCCAGGGAATATTTATTAACCGCAAACTGATTAAAAATTATATTCATCAGTTCAAAGAAATCCGCAAAGAATTCGGCATTAAAAGTGAACTGAATGTCGACGTCTTAATCCGCTTGCCCGGCGTGCTTTCTTTAAAGGAGAATAAGCCTGAAGGTAATCATATTTGGGTATATCTGAAGGTTTTATTGCAGGGGGCTTTAGACGAGTTGGTGAAAACACGCACTAAAGAAGGCCATGCGCTTTCTGCGGTACTGAAAACAAGAAGCAACTTGGTCAAGAAAAATTTAAATTTAATCAAAGCGCGTTTTAAAAAAGCAACGAGGAAAAAAGTTAACAGTTTTTCCACTCCTGAAGAACAAACCGCGTTTCTTAAAAGCGCGGATATCGCCGAGGAAATTGACCGCTTGATTTTTCACATCAAGAACTTTCAAGCCAAAATTTTAAAAGGCGGGCCCGTAGGCAAAGAACTTGATTTTATCACGCAGGAGATGCAGCGGGAAGCAAACACCTTGGCGGCTAAATCATTTGACGTAATTATTTCGGAAAAGGCTTTACAGATGAAAAGCCAGATTGAGAAGATCCGAGAACAAGTGCAGAATATCGAGTAGTGAGCGCTCAAAAGACCCAAAAAACCATCGGCAAGGTATTTGTCATTTCCGGCCCGTCAGGCTCCGGCAAAACCACGTTGCTTGCTGAGCTGATTTGCGATAAAAGATTAAAATCAAAACTGCATAAATCCATCTCCCTGACCACGCGGCCGAAAAGGCCCCAAGAGCGCCAGGGAAAGGATTATTTTTTCGTAAGCCAACAGCGGTTTTTGAGTATGTTGAAAGCGAAAAAAATTCTTGAATCGACCCGTTATTTGGGCTATTATTACGGAACGCCCAAAAGGCTTGTGGACCGTTGGCTTAAGCTTGGGTTAAATATCGGTTTCTGCTTGGATTTAAGGGGAGCAAGTGCGCTAAAGAAAATTTACCCCAAACAGGCCGTGACAATCTTTGTTCAGCCTCCATCAATTCGCACGCTTCAAAAAAGAATCGAAAACCGTAATGCTTGCGCAGACCTTTCGGAAACCCGCAAGCGGTTAAGCCTGGCGCGCAAAGAGTTGCGCGCAGCGGCAAGTTTTGATTATATTGTTTTGAATACGGATTTTAAAAAAGCCGCCCGGAAGCTTAAAAATATTATTTCCGGCGAGATTGCTAAAAGCGCCACGATCAATTAACGTGAGGTGATATATGGGATACGAAGGTAGGGAAAGGTTATTAGACAAAAGCTGCGGTTCGGTTTATAAGTTAGTTAATTTAGCCGCCAAAAGGGCTTTAGAGATCGCCGAAGGCCAGCCTAAATTAGTGAATGATAAAGCAGGCACAAAACCTTCCACGACTGCTTTGCAAGAGATTGCGGAAAACAAAATTACTTGTTCCTGCAAAAAAGTTTAACCGTTAACTTATGCGCGATAAGAAAAATATTATTCTCGGGGTAAGCGCGAGCATTGCTATTTATAAAGCTTGCGACATTCTGCGTAAACTTATCAACTGCGGCTATAATGTTACTGTGGTAATGACTGCCGAAGCCGAGGAATTGATCCGGCCGATCGTATTTCAAAGTTTATCCGGCAATAAAGTTTACCGTGGTAATTTGTTTGCTGCCGGCAAATCCTGGGAGATCGAGCATATTTCTTTGGCCGACAAAGCGGATATGATCCTGGTCGCGCCGGCAACCGCCAATATTCTGGCTAAAGTTGCCAGCGGCATAAGCGACGATCTTTTAAGTTGCGCGATTTGCGCCACAAAAGCGCCTGTGTTATTTGCTCCGGCGATGAATGAAAATATGTTCAATAATAAGATCACGCAGGCAAATATCGCGAAGCTTAAAAGTTTCGGTTATAAATTTATCGCTGTCGGCCGGGGAAAGTTGGCTTGTGGAAAAGTGGGTATTGGTTGTTTGGCGGCAACTGATGACATCCTGGCGCAGGTAAATAAAATTCTTGGATAATTTTGGCGACGTAGCCAAGTGGTAAGGCAGTTGTCTGCAAAACAACTATTCAGCGGTTCAATTCCGCTCGTCGCCTCCATTAAATTTTTTGCGAAAATGCCAGCGCATAGAAGAAAATTAAATATTAAGGGACTTGACCTTTGGTATTTGGTGGGATTGATTACTAGCGATGGATGTTTATCTTCCGATGGCAGGCATATTGACATTACCTCAAAAGATTATGATTTTCTTGAGAAAGTAAGAGAGCGTTTTGGTTTTACAAATAGGATTTGTAATAAATACAACGGTATTGGACAATTAAATTATCATTTTCAATTAGGCAACCGTTCGTTTTACGATTTTTTGTTATCTATCGGGCTTTCGCCACGGAAATCTTTGACTATAAAGGCGGTAAATGTTCCAGAAAATTATTTCTGCGATTTTCTGAGAGGCGTAATTGATGGAGACGGATGTATTCGTAGCTGGGTTCATTCTGGAAACTTACGGCAACAATGGTCGTTAAGAATTTATTCCGGGTCAAAAATATTTTTAAACTGGCTTGGTAGTAGAATAAAAGATGAGATTAAGGTTGGCGGGCGGATACATAAGGATGGCAAAAGAAATTCCGTTTTTGTGTTAAAATTTGGTAAGATGTCCGCAAAAGAAATCGCCAGACATTGTTATTATAACAACTGTTTTGGTTTAGGCAGAAAAATTAAATTAGCTCAAGAATGCCTTGGTTCATATAAGGGTTGGAGTAAAAGTAAAACAGTTCTTAAATAAAATTTGATATTGGGCAGGTGTTGGAATGGCAGACAATGGAGACTTAAAATCTCCCGTTCGCAAGAGCATGAGGGTTCGACTCCCTCCCTGCCCATAAATTTTTACGAAGCAAAAATTGAGGGCTCATAGCTCAGTTGGTTAGAGCGTTGCGTTGACATCGCAAAGGTCTGGGGTTCGAGTCCCTATGGGCCCATTATTAAAAGCAGGTAAAGGTAGAGGCAGAGATAAGCAGTAAGTAGTAGGTAGGGGAAGCTAAAAATATTTAGGTAAAGGTAAAGAAATGCAAAAGGGTGAGAAAATAGATTTACAAACATTACGGCATTCCTGTTCGCATGTTTTAGCGCAGGCAGTGGCAGAGCTCTGGCCGGATGTTTTATTGGCCATCGGCCCGGCTATTGAAAACGGTTTTTATTATGATTTTGATAAAAAAGAGCCGTTTACCGACGAGGATTTAGTAAAAATAGAAAAAGTGATGCGCAGGATCATCGAACAAGATGAACCTTTTATCAGGGAAGATATTCATAAACAGCAAGCTTTAGAATTATTTAAGGGCTTCAAACAGGATTATAAGGTGCAGCTTATCCAGGGCCTGGCTGATGAACAAGTTTCCATATATAGGACAGGAAAAAGTTTTCTTGATCTATGCCGCGGCCCGCATATTGATTCTACAGGCCAGATCAAGGCTTTCAAACTATTGTCCGTGGCAGGCGCTTATTGGCACGGTATTGAAACTAACCCGATGTTACAGAGGATTTATGGCGCGTGTTTTGAAACCCAAAGCCAGCTGGATACATATTTAAAAAATTTGGAAGAAGCCAAGTTGCGCGACCACAGAAAACTCGGGCCGCAGTTGGAACTTTTTGATATTTATCACGCGCAAGCCGGGGCAGGGCTGGTGTTTTATCATCCTAAAGGCGCTTTATTGCGCACGCTGATCGAAGATTATGAAAAAAGAGAGCATCTTTTAGCCGGGTATCAATTGGTGATCACCCCGCATATTATGGACGCTGTTCTTTGGAAGACCAGCGGCCACTACGATTATTATAAAGAGAATATGTATACCTTTACGGCCGAGGATAAAGAATTTGTTTTAAAGCCGATGAATTGCCCGGGGCATATGTTGATCTATAAATCAAAAACGCGTAGTTATAAAGATCTGCCATTACGTTTTTTTGAATTAGGCACGGTTTACCGCCGGGAAAAAACCGGAGTTCTGCACGGTTTATTGCGCGTGCGTGGTTTTACCCAGGATGACGCGCACATCTTTTGTTTGCCTGAACAACTAGCCGCGGAAATCAAAGGCGTGATTGATTTTGTTTTCAAGACAATGAAAGTTTTCGGGTTTAATGATTTAGGCATCGAATTAAGCACGCGCCCGGAAAAATCTATTGGTTCGGATTTAGATTGGCAAATGGCGACAGAGGCTTTGGAAAATGCCTTAAAAAGCAACGGCTTGGCGTATGAAATCAACGAGGGTGATGGCGCGTTTTACGGGCCAAAGATCGATATTAAATTAAAAGACGCTTTAGGCCGCAGTTGGCAGTGCGCGACAATCCAATGTGATTTTGCTTTGCCGAAAAGGTTTAACCTTGTCTATGTTGATAATGAGGGCAGCGAAAAACAACCGATTATGCTGCACCGGGTAATACTCGGAAGCCTGGAGCGTTTTATCGGCACGTTAATTGAGCATTATAAAGGAGAGTTTCCTTTATGGCTGGCGCCGGTGCAGGTTTTATTAATTCCTATTAAAGATACCGTGCAGGAGTATGCTTTAGAAGTAAAAAAACAATTGTTGCT
>JALOBQ010000032.1 GCA_023228185.1 Candidatus Omnitrophota bacterium | reverse complement strand
GTTGATCCAGTAATTCATACTGTCTAAACCGACCAAGCGCGGGGAGGACATTTTCTTAAGCAAATGCCTTTGAATATCCGGATCAACATTAGCTAAAAAAATATGGCTGATCCGGCTTTGTTCTTTGGAGATACGCGGTTTAAACCCCGAAAGCACGCCTAATTCAGTGCTCAGGGTAATTGCCGTATTCAGATCCCCCTGATACTGGCCCTGCCATCTAAATGTTTTTCCGGTATCCGTGATCAGAGAAGACAATTCCAGGTTTTTGCCGCGTAAGAAGTCGATATATTTTTTAGGGAAATCCTTTCCGATTATCGCCACCAGATGCACCTTGGTAAACAGGCGGGCAGCCATAGAAAAATGCGCAGCCGAACCTCCGAGCATCTGTTTCTTATGCCCAAACGGTGTTTTTACTGAATCCAGCGCTACTGTGCCTAAGACTAATATGCTCATTTTATAAAGATAAACGTGATTACCGCCATAAAAATACAATAATAACCAAAATAATAGAATTTAGAATTCGCTAAAACACGTTTCAATAGATAAAGCGCGCATAATCCAATGATAAAACTAAAAATAAATCCCGCGCTAAGTTTATGAATATCGGCTTGCGCCAATAAGCGTATATCTTTCGCCTCGAGTATTGTTGCTCCGAGGATTAACGGCAAAGAAACTAAAAAAGAAAAGGTAAAAGCAAAACTTTGATCAATTTGCCTGAACAAAAGAGTAGCGATCGTTATGCCGGAACGCGAGACCCCCGGGATGATCGCCAGGGCCTGAGTTAACCCGAGAAGAACAGCGTCTTTAAAATTTAAACTCTTTTTCCCGGGACGATTAAAATTCCTGGTGCAGATCAAAATTACGCCGCAGAAAACCCAGGCGATTGCCACCGTTTTACTTTGAACAAATAACTTTTCAAAAAAATCTTTGCCTAAAATACCGATTAACCCGGTGATCAAAACAACCAGCGCGCCTAATAAAAGTAATTTACGATCCTTGAGGAAAACGCGCAACTCTTTGCGAAAAAAAACCAGCACTGATAAAACAGTGCCTAAATGCAAAACAACGGAAAGCGCAACTTGATTGCCCCCCAAATGCAATAGTTTTCCAAAAATCACAAGATGGCCGGAACTACTTACCGGTAGAAACTCCGTTAAACCCTGAATAATACCTAAAATTATATAATTAAGCATATTTTAAGAGAAACCCCTGCATATCAACAGGCAGATCGGTGCGCAAAGATATCTGTTTTCCGGTGAACGGATGAATAAACATTAAGCTGCCGGCGTGTAAACAAACACGTTTAAAACGCAAAGCAAAATCTTTCCGGAAAGCGAATTTACTTTCGCCGACTAAAGGATGGCCGATTCTTTTAAAATGTATGCGGATCTGATTAGTCCGGCCGGTTAGCGGCGTAACTTCCACAACGCTAAAATTTCCGTATGCTCTAACTACTTTATATTTTGTCAAAGCGCTTTTGCCTTCCAAGGCGTAATTAATCTGGCCAACCGGCTTTGGCAATACTCCATGCACAAAAGCGGTATACTGCTTATGCACGGACTTTTCCTTAAAGATGCGCATCATTTTTTCTTGCGCCAGCTTGCCTTTAGCAAAAATAATTAAACCTGAAGTTTCACGGTCCAGGCGGTGGCAGGGATACAATTTATAAACAGCCTGCTTGGCTTTGAGATCGTCATTCAATATCCCGGCAAGATTCCGGTTAATCTGGAAATCATCCGGCACGCTTAACAAACCTTGTGGTTTGTCAACGATCAATAACCAGTCGTCCTGATATACCACTGGTATGTTCATTTAGACGATCTCTAACATCCGGTCAATCGCTAATTTCGCCTTACGCCGGATATCCTCGCTTACTTTGATCTCTTCTTTTAACTCTTCTAAAGCCCAAAGCACTTTTTCCTGGGTGGTGCGCTTCATATTCGGGCAGACCGCGCGTTCACTGGCAGGATAAAACTCTTTATCCGGATTATCCGCTTTCAAGCGGTAAACCAATCCCATTTCAGTCCCCACGATAAATTCTTTTGCCGGGCTTTCTTTGGCCATTTTAGACATCAAACCAGTGGAGATCACGGCGTCAGCTAATGCCGCCACTGAAGATAAACATTCCGGATGCACCATTACTTTGGCGCGCGGATGGAACTTCTTCTCGCGTAAAACATCTTCCGGCAAAATTTTAACGTGCGTCGGGCAAAACGCGCTCCAGGTAATCAATTTTCTGCCGGTCTTTTTGGAGACATATTCAGCCAGATATTTATCCGGGACAAAAATAATTTCTTTTTTATCTTTTAAAGCGTTTACCACTGCCACGGCATTACTGGAAGTACAGCAATAATCCAGTTCAGCCTTAACTTCCGCCGAAGTATTCACATAGCCAACGCTGACTGCGTTAGGATATTTGGCTTTTAATTTCTTTAGGTCATCGGCGCAGATCATACCCGCCATCGGGCAAGCCGCGGAACTATCCGGCATAATCACTAATTTATCCGGCGAAAGCACTTTGGCTGTTTCCGCCATAAAATGCACGCCGCAAAAAACAATTACCTGGGCGTCAGTTTTAGCGGCAATACGCGACAACTCTAAACTATCGCCGCGAAAATCAGCGATATCCTGCACTTCCGGCAACTGATAATTATGCGCCAGGATTACGGCATTACGCTGCTTCTTTAATTCCTTGATCCTCTTGATTAATTGTTTATCTTCTTTAATCATTTAACTTGCGCTGCCTTTCAATAACACCACCGCCTAAAACAATAGACTGTGAGTAAAAAACCGCGGATTGGCCGGCAGTGATAGCAAACTGCGGCTTATGAAAAATTACTTTTAATTTACCTTTAACGGGATAGAGATCTGCTTTTGCTTCTTTATGATTATACCTTATCTTGACTTTAATCTCAACTTTCTTTTTAAAAGGCCGGCCGACAAAATGCAGCTGATGCAGCAGGCATTCTTTGCTGAAAGCATCTTCCTTGGAGCCAACAATGATCTGGTTAGTTTCTTGCCTGATCGACGTGACATATAATGGGTGCTTACTGGCAATACCCAGCCCCTGGCGCTGGCCGATAGTATAAAATGGCGTGCCTTGATGAGTGCCTAAAATATTGCCTTGGCAATCCACAATCAAACCGGGTTTAATTGATTTTTTATCTGAAGATTTTAAAAATTCCCTGTAATTGTTTTCCGGCAAGAAACATATTTCCTGGCTATCCGGCTTACTGGCTACAGGCAGGCCAAGCTGTCCGGCTAATAAACGGACATCTTCTTTAAGATAATTGCCTAACGGGAATAAGCTATGCTTTAATTGATCAGCACCCAAACGGTATAAAAAATATGACTGGTCTTTACGCAGGTCCCTGGCTTTTTTTAAAAAGTAACCTCTTTTAGTTTTAACGATCCTGGCGTAATGGCCCGTGGCTAAGAAATCTCCGCCTAACAAGCGGATTTTTTTAAATAAAACACCGAATTTAATAAATTGATTACAACGTATGCAGGGATTTGGCGTTAAGCCGGCTAAATACTGGCCGCGAAAATCATTGATCACTTCTTTCTGAAAAACCTTCTGCAGGTTTAATAGATAATGCTTGATACCTAACAGGCGCGCTACTTTACGGGCATCTTCAATACCGGTTAGCCCGCAACAGCTTGGCTTACTACCCTTGAACTCGGCTAGATTAAAACACATTGTGATGCCGATTACCTGAAAACCTTTTTTTTGCAATAAAGCCGCCGCTACCGAAGAATCAACGCCGCCGCTCATTGCCACAAACACGCGTTTTTTCATAATTTTATTATAACATACCCGGATTAAATCAAAGGAATTTAAAAGATAGCCAAAGAAAAAAGGCCCGACATTTTCATGCCGGGCCGGGTGTTTCCTTGTTAAAGGCTTATAACTTTACTACTTTCGTAGCCTGTTCGCCTTTAGGACCTTTTTCGATATCAAACTCTACTTCCTGGCCCTCCTCTAAAGTCTTATAGCCATCACCCTGTATAGCGGTATGATGTACGAATACATCAGCACCATTCTCAGGAGTAATAAACCCATAACCTTTTTGGTTGGAAAACCACTTTACTTTACCTTTTGCCATTTGTTCTATTTCCTCCTTTCCACTGAAATTTTAGTAAATAGCGGTTAAGAAAACAAAAAACCGTAAGGTACTTGATTTCTTCTCCTTACGGTTAAGACTTCTTTTCCCTTATTTACTACAAAAGGGATTATACACTATGCTTTTGCTTTGTCAATAAAAATAATTATTATTTTTTGCTATCTTGTCGCAGGAAATCTAACAGATAGTTAATAATCGTCAGTGGTTCCGGAGGGCATCCCGGAATATGCAAAAGCACCGGTAGAGCCTCATTTATTCCTCCCTGAACATAATAAGAATCCTTGAATAACCCGCCATCTAAAGCGCAATCGCCGAGAGTAATCACAAATTTTGCCTCTGGAGTGGCGGCATAAGTATTCTTTAATGCCAGCAGCATATTCTTCGTCAATGGCCCGGTAACTAAAAGCGCGTCAGCATGGCGCGGAGAAGCGACGAATTTTATGCCAAACCTCTGTAAATCATAAATCGGATTGTTCGCGGAGATAATTTCCGAAATGCAAGCTCCGCAAGAACCCATATCTACCTGGCGGATAGCCAACGACCTGCCAAAACGCTTACGCATAAGCGTTTTCAGCTCTTTCCCAGCCGGCTCAATATTCTTAAAAAAACTTGTCTTCAGCTTCCTGGTAACTATTCCTTTGAATATCCGGTTTTTCAGTATATTAATCATCGTTTAAAGGTCATTACCCGTATAAGATAGATCAAAACTTTTGTTGCAAAGAGGAAAATCCGGGATGATATTGCCCAACACAGCGTAAGCAAGAGCCTGCCAATTATGAAAAGACGCGTCCACAATTTTACATCGCTCGATCAAACCGTCCTCATTTATCTTCAGCCAATATAATACCGGGCCGCGCCAGGCTTCAACATACCCTAAAGCGCTGCCAGGTTTCAATGAAGATTCGGTCCTGATTTCCTCGTTATCTTTAAGTAAACTGGTAAATTCTTCGATCAGCCGGATAGACTGCCGGAATTCAGCCACTCTGATATTCAACCGGGCAAGCGCATCGCCTGACTCTTCCCTGGCCATCTGAAATCCCGCTTTCTGATATACTGATGGAAAATATTGCCTTAAATCAGTGGGAATCCCTGAAGCGCGCGCAGCTAACCCAACGATCCCCAAATCTTCGGCGGTTTTCCGGTGCAACAGTCCTGTCGATTCCACCCTATCCATAAAGGAAACACTGTTATATAATATTTTTACCAATTCTTCAAAATCACGTTTTATTGCTTTAAGCGATTTAAGCAACAGCTTTCTTTTTTCCTGATTAATACCGCTGGCAATCCCGCCGATAAGATTGATATTTTTCAAATACCTGCTTCCACTAAGCTGTTGGTTCAACTGTAAGATCTCTTCTTTCAGAATCGCGGCAAAAGCTGACGGAAAACTGAAACCGACATCAGTGGCAATACCGCCAATGCTATTAAGATGATTATAAGCGCGCTCAAGTTCAAGAAAAATAGCCCTTAAATAACTAGCTTGCGCGCAAATTGTTAAAGCGGATATTTTCTCAGCCGCCATAGTAAAAGCCAGGCTATGGCTGAAAGCCGAATCTCCGGCAACTGCCTCAGATAAACGCAGGCAGTCGCCTGGCGCTTTTTTCTCAAAAAGTTTTTCCACTCCGCGGTGAGTAAAACCTAACCTGATCTCTAAATTCACGATCGGCTCGCCGGCGGCGCTGAACCTAAAATGCCCCGGAGCGATGATTCCGGCATGCACTGGCCCGACAGGAATTTCAAATATTCCCTCACCTTCAATTTTAGCGAATTTATACTCTCCCAAGCTTGCGGGCTGGATATTGCGAAAATCTTTACGCAGAGGAAAATTTCCTTGCGGCCAGGTTTCATCATGCAAATTCAAACGCCTTAAATCAGGGTTGCCTTGCGGCAAGATGCCAAACATCTCCTGAATCTCCCTTTCAAAAAGGCTTGCCGAATAGATATCTCTTGCTAATGATTCAAAACAAGCCTGATCATCGGGAATATCCGCATAGACGCTAACCCACTGGCCTTTTTTAAAACTGACAAATTGACAATTCAACACGAAACATCCGCGCCCAGCGCGCTGGTCTTCGGCGAAAAACATCATTACCGGCGAAGGCAGGATTTTATGCAATGTCAGGCAGGTGTTTTTAAAAAGGCTTGGCTCCACTTTCAGGCGCACTTCATCGGCATACGCCTGAGAAACCTCTAAAGCGTTAAAAGCCGGAAATTTATTTTTTATCTGAATAATAAGTTCTGCGCAAACCATATAAGATCCTTTTTCATAAATAATAAACCAATACCCGGAGCGCAAATCAATAAAAAGAGAAAAAGAAAAGCGATTTTGCCGCTTAAGCACTGGCCTGTCACAACCATACCTTTAGGAAGATTGCCATAAAGCATTTTGCCGAAATGATAAATAAAAGCCCCGAAAACAATCGACAAAAACAATAACAATAAACCCGCGATAAGATAGGCGTTAGCGCCAAAAGCGGCAATTAAAATAATCATCTCGCTGATAAACAAAGAAAAAGGCGGAAAACCGCAAAGCGCAAAAACCCCTAAAAGCAGCATCACTCCGGTAAAAGGCATAGCTTTAAGCACTCCGCGGATAGCGTTTAAATTATGTTTTTGATAAACACTGACAATATTGCCTGCGCCAAGAAACATCAAAGATTTAGTTACCGCGTGATTAAAAATATGCGCCAGCGCGCCGCAAAGCGCCAGAGGGCTGGCTAATCCTAAACCGATGGCGATAATGCCGATATGCTCGATACTGCTGTAAGCAAGCAGGCGTTTTAAATCTTTCTGCACCAGCATAAAACCGCCGGAAATAATCAAAGAAATTATTCCGAATAAAAGCATTAATTTGCTGAAATACGCTATTCCCACCCCATTTATCACGATAATGCCAAATCTTAATATCGCGTAAACCGCTGTTTTTAATAAAACTCCGGAAAGCAAAGCGCTGATCGGCGACACTGCCTGGCTGTGGGCATCCGGCAGCCAGGTATGCATCGGCGCAAAACCTGCTTTAGTGCCATAACCAACCAAAATAAAAAGAAAAGCGAATTTAAGTATGTTTTTATCCAGCGTATTGGCAAGCGGCGTAATTTCAGACCAATTCAGGCTTTTAGAAATACCGGAAATTGAAAACGCGTAAGAAAAAAGGATCGTGCCTAAAAGCGCCAGGATGATGCCTACCGAACAAATAATGATATACTTCCATGCCGCCTCTACCGAATGTTTGGTATTATAAAACCCCACTAAAAATGCGGAAACCAAAGTAGTCATTTCAATGGCCACCCAAAGCATACCCAAATTATCTAACGCCGGGACAAAAAACATTGAACAACAAAATAAATTAAAAAGCAGATAATACGCGCGGGCCTTTTTTTCCGATATCCTGGCGCTTGCCAGATCATTATTGATATAACCGATAGAATACAACGCTACGGCAAAAGAAACCACCGCGCTTACCAGGATAAAAAACGCGCTCAAGCTATCCAGGCAGATAAAACCAAATAAAGAAATTGTCTTCCCGGATAGAACAATTTGCCTTAAAAGGCTTACGCTAAAAATCAGTATCAATAAGTATCCGGCGCAATTCAATATCCCGATAGTTTTTTGCCTGCGCAGCAATAAAGCCGCCAATGCAAGCGCTAAAGGAATCCCAAGGATAAAGATGATCTGCATTTTTAGCCCCTTAAATGTGAAAGTTTATCCACATCGATATGCGTAAAAAGTTTGTTAATCCTGTAAACAAAGAAACCCATAATTACCACGCTGACGAAAACATCAAAAAAGATGGCGATCTCCACGAAAAATGGCATCCCTCCGCTGACTGCGGAAGCCAATAAAAACAAACCATTTTCCATCACCAACAGCCCGACAACCTGGGCAAGCGCCGTGACTCTGGAAACCATTAAAAAGAAACCAACCAAAACTGAAAATAAAGCAATCGCGATGATACCAGCTTGCGCGTGGCTGCCGTAAACAATCAGCTGAGAGGAAAAATCCCAGGCAAGATAAGCGAATAATAAAACACAAAATAAAGACAGCTGAGTATTCACGAAAAGCCCCAACCCCTGGCCTACTTTAATCTTTTTAATGATCTTATACAATAGCTGCGGGATCAACACGACTTTAATTACAAGCAAAAGCCCGGCGATGATATAAAGGCTCGGTTGGGCTTCTTTCCAGGCGATCAGAAAAGTCGCAAGAAAAAGAAAAAAAGACTGCCAACGAAAACCGCGGATCAAAGCCAGCAGGCTTTTGGCGACAACCATAAGACAAGTTGAAATTAAAATACCAATTAAGGTTATTTCTTGCATATTAAACTCCGATTACCGCGCAAATTACCGCGATAATTCCTAAAAGAAAAGCAAAACCAAGAAAATCGACTACCCGGAATAACCTCATTTTAGCAAGTGAGACTTCCACCAACGCTGTAATCAGGGC
>JALOBQ010000002.1 GCA_023228185.1 Candidatus Omnitrophota bacterium | reverse complement strand
AAGATACCGCCGGATAAGCTGGTTAGCTTAAGTTATTATCAGATCGATGATTATTTAACCTGCCCTTTAAAATACAAATATGTAAATATATTGCGCGTGCCGATTATGGAACACCATACGGTTATTTACGGCCGGGCAATGCATCAGGCTGTGAGCAGTTATCTTTTGCGTAAACTTAATGGCGAGCAGATGGCTGTAGGCGCTCTTCTGGATTGTTTCGCAGCTAATTTCGACCCGGAGGGATTTTTGGATCTCAAGCATCAGCAGGAGCGTTTTCGTGTTGGCCGAGAGGCTTTGATTAGATTCTACAATGATGAGGAAAGCCGTAACGTTATCCCGAAGTTCATCGAGAAAGATTTTTCTTTTGTAATTGCCAATAACAAGATCAATGGCAGGTTTGACCGTATAGATATAGATGGATCTGATGCGGTAATTATGGATTTTAAAACCTCAGCGATCAAGGCCCAAAAAGATGCGGATAAACGGGTCAAAGAAAGTAAACAGCTGGCGCTTTACGCTTTAGCTTATCAGCAGATATTTGGTGTTTTGCCAACGGCGGTGGCATTATACTTTTTAGAGCCAGGGATCATCGGCAGGCACGCGTTAACGGAAAATGATCTAGGCGATATAAAAGAAGATATCTTAAAAGTTTCCGCGGGGATCCGCCAACAGGATTATCCGGCTAAACCTGAATTCAAGGCATGCACTTATTGCGCTTATAACCAAATTTGCCCTTCGGCGGTAAGGCGTTGATTTTAAGATGGGGTTTAATTGTTTGACAAAGCGGTTTTACTAAGACATAATTATAAATTATGAAAACTTTACTTTCTATAGTTATTTGGCTAGGCAGTATCATACTGACGATTTTATTATTTATCGTGGTTTTTATTTTAAACCTGCTGCTTTGGCCTTTTGATAAATTGAAGAAGGCCACTCACGCGCAGTGTTTCTGGTGGTCTGACGCGGTGAGCGCGTTGAATCCTTATTGGAATATTCAGGTGAGCGGCTTGGAAAATATCAATCCGAAAGAGGTTTACGTGGTGATCGCCAATCACCAGAGTTTAGCTGATATTGTCGTGCTTTATAAGACGCGCATGCAGTTTAAATGGGTGGCCAAGGCCAGCCTTTTTAATATTCCTTTTATGGGTTGGTGCCTGACTTTGATCAAACACATCAAATTAGAGCGCGGAGATTTTGCCAGCATTAAGCGTGTTTATCATCAGGCTGCTTTGTGGTTAAGAAACGGTATGTCGGTTTTGTTTTTTCCCGAAGGCACACGCAGCCAGACTGATCAAATGAATGAATTTCAGAATGGCGCGTTTAAGTTGGCGATCAAAGAGAAAAAGCCGGTGTTGCCGATTTGTATTAATGGCACCCGCGAAGCTATTCCGCGGGGCAGCTGGATATTCAAAGATAAAGCTTTTGTCAAGGTAACGGTCTTGCCGGCTATCTCCACGGAGCCTTTTAGCTCCGCGGACTTTGCTAAACTTCGCGACTTGGTGCGCGTAAAAATCGATGATTGCCTGAAAGCGGGCTAAAACGTTTTAAAAATAAAGATCAGGAGCTTAAAGTGGCTGGATTGCTGAAGAAATTCAAATGGTTGATATTTTTACTGGGGTTTTTGCTGGTTTTGTTCATCCTGGCAAAATTAATATTCGGTATTTTCGGCAGGCAGATCGTCGTTGATCAGATACAAAAAAATTTAAATACCACAGCGAAATTAAAAAGCATTGATTTAAGCCTGCCGTTACGCGTGCACCTTTCGCAATTGGAAATCGGAACCCTGGTGAAAATCAAGCAGGTTTCCATTTCCATCAATCCGCTGGGTTTTTTTGCCGGTAAATTAGTGATTAATAATTTGGATTTATTAGAGCCTGAAATTACTCTTCTGCAAAGTGCGCCTGGCAAGTTTAATCTGCCCGTGCCCAAGCAAACCGGCGGCAAGCCGCCGGATATTTACTTGGCCGGCCTGCAGATCAAAAATGGCAAAGTAATTTTTACGGACAAGACAGTAACTTCCGCCGATTACGAGCTAATTGTTGATAAAATTAATTTGAATCTTGCTAAAGATATTTTTCCGCCTACATCTTTGAATATGCGTTTTGATTTTAGCGCTGATTTTACGGATAAATCCGGCGGGGCTTTGGGAAGCCTGTTTGCTAAAGGCTGGGTAGATATGGCGGCTAAAAATATGGATGCTAAACTAGAGTTAAAAGGCCTAGAGGTAGCGCAGTTTGCGCCTTATTACGGCAATTTTATTTCCCATAAAAAAATCTCTACCGGTAAACTGGATTTGACTAGTTTGTTCAAGGCAAAAGATAATCAACTGGAGATTACCAATAATTTACGCCTTTTTGCTTTAGTCTATGGCCAGCAGAATATGGCCAAAGACAGTTTCGAGGAATTGTCCGGATTGGATATTACGCAGAATACTTTAGATTTGTTCGCTGATGAATCTGGTAACTTGGATTTTGAGTTTACAATAAACACTCTCTTGGATAAACCGGCTTTGGATCCTAATAAGGTTAAGGGTATTATTTTAAATGCGGCGATGAAGAACTTGGCCAACCAGTCTCCCGTTGACCTGGCAAGTAAAGTGCTTAAAACAGTGGAGAAGATAAAGAATTTCACCGATGGGCTAAAATCAATAGGGAATTAACCGGGAATTATAAAATTATGGAAAACAAACCAAAATCATTGCAAAATCTTGAAGAGAAAATGCAGAATTTAGACGCGGGAAGCTTGCGTTACCACATATTGGAAAGCGCTAAAAGTTTTAAAAGTTCCTGGATCGAATTAGGCCGTTGTCTGTATTCGGCCTGGAAAGATAAATTATATAAAGAATGGGGCTATAGCAGTTTTGATATATACGCGGCTAAAGAAATAGGCATTCGCAAGCAGACGGCGATGAAACTGCTGAAATCGTATTATTTTCTGGAGAAAGAGGAGCCGCGTTATCTTAAGGAAGAATTTATGCTTGAAGCCAACCCTGCCAGTTTGCCCAGCTATGAAGCGATTGATGTTTTGCGCCAGGCTAAAAATAAATTAACTCCGGATAGCGCTGATTACGCCAGCCTTAAAAAAGGTATTTTTGAGAATGGCCGCCAGGCAATAGAAGCAAAAAAAGATCTTACCGCGTTAATCCGGCAAAGGCAGGAGCTTGAGCCTGAAGAGGCTCAACAGAAGAGAAAGTTCGCCACGCTTAATCGTTTGCTGGGTTCTTTAAAATCGCTTAAACGGGAAACTGAAGTGCTTAAACTTTTGAGCGCTCCGCTGGTTAGGGAATTAGAAAGCTTAATTAAAAAAATCAATGCAGAGATTGTTGAATAAAATAAATACTCTATCTACGCCGGAGATATCTTTGATCATTCCTGAAGGCCAGCTTGAGGAAAAGTTTATCCGTTCCAGCGCTCCCGGAGGACAGAACGTTAATAAAACATCTACCTGTGTTTATTTAAAACATTTACCTACAGGCTTAGAAGTTAAATGCCAAATTGAACGCTCGCAGGCGCAAAATCGCTATTTTGCCAGAAAGATTTTGGCGGAGAAATTAGCCAAGCTTTATGCCAGGCAAATCCTTAAGGCGCAAGCAGAACGGGAAAAACTGCGCAGGCAGAACCGTAAAAAAAGCGCTGCCCAGAAAGCCAGGATGTTGGATAATAAACGCAAGCGTTCAGAAAAGAAAATCAGGCGCAGTAAAATTCACGAGATTGAAGTTGCATAATTCAAATTATTATGCTAATATTAACAAATAAATAAGGAGGAAGTTATGACTAATGCGGCAAATTTCGTAGCGGGTTTGATTTCTTTGGGATTAACTGTTTGGTTCGTGGTTTTTAGCGTTTTAGTGGTAATCAAGTTAAACAAGATCGTGGAGTTATTAGGCAAGAAATAAAAGATAATTTATTGACTTATCAAATGAGTTAACGTATAATCAATAAATTATTGAAAGGGAGGTGAAGAAATTGGTTTTGGTCAAAGAAAAGAAAGCTAAAATTATTGATGATTTTAAGGTGCATGCCAGGGATACCGGTTCTGCTGAAGTGCAAATTGCGATTTTAACCGAGAGGATTAATTCATTAGGCGATCATTTTAAGAGCCATAAGAAAGATTTCCATTCTCGCCGCGGGTTGCTTTTGATGGTCGGCAAACGCCGCAGCCTCCTCAATTATCTCAAGGACAAGGATATGAAGAAGTACGAAGAGATCCTGGGAAAACTGAACTTGAGAAAGTAATTTAAAATTTACACCTGATAATTAATAGACGAGAGAGAGAAAATAAGTATGCAAAATAATAGCCTGAAAATAAAATTTGGTAAGGATGAGCTTATTTTAGAAACCGGAAGGATCGCCAAGCAAGCCAACGGTTCAGTGACCGTTAGCTACGGTGGCACTGTGGTATTGGTTACCGCCTGCATGTCTAAAAAGATAAAGGAAGGCCAGGATTTTTTTCCTTTAACAGTCGAATACCAGGAGAAAACTTATGCCGCCGGAAGGATCCCGGGTGGTTTTTTCAAACGTGAAGGCCGCCCATCGGAAAGTGAAATTTTAACAAGCCGTCTTATTGACCGGCCCATCCGCCCATTATTTCCCGAAGGCTTTTTAAATGAAGTGCAGGTTATCGCGATTGTTTTGTCCAGCGATGGGGAAAATGATCCTGATATTTTAGCTTTGATCGGCGCAAGCGCCGCTTTAAGCATATCGGATATTCCTTTTAACGGCCCGCTTGCCTGTTGCCGAGTGGCGAGGATTAACGAACAGTTTGTGCTTAATCCTACTTATGAGCAGCTTGAAACAGCAGATCTGGAAGTTGTCGTTACAATCAATCAAAAAGGCGTGGTGATGTTAGAGTCAAGAGCAAATGAGGTCTCCGAAGACATTTATCTTGACGCGGTTAAATTTAGCGTGGAAAATTTACAGCCGATCCTGCTGATGCAAGAGGAATTTAAAAAGCTGTATGGCCGCCCAAAAGCCGATAATATAGAATTTAAGTCGATCGATCCTGCATTATTGACAAAGATTGAATCGCTTTCTCAAGAAAAATTAAATAAGGTTTACCAGTTAAGCAAGAAAGAGGAGCGTGAGGAAGAGATCGCGCTTTTAACTAAGGAATTGGAAGAGAAGTTGGTTGCCGAAGGCTACGAAGCTGTGGATATCTATGCCGGCCTGCATGAAGTTGAGAAAAAACAGGTACGCAAGATGATCCTTAATGAAAATAGGCGTATTGATGGGCGGACTTTTAAAGAGATCCGGCCGATTAGCTGCGAAGTTTCCGTTCTGCCGCGTACCCATGGCTCAAGCCTTTTTACGCGCGGCCAGACGCAAAGTTTAGCGATCACCACTTTAGGCACCGGAGATGATGAACAATTAGTCGAAGCTTTAGAAGGCGAAAAGAAAAAATCTTTTATGCTGCACTATAATTTTCCTTCTTTTAGCGTCGGCGAAACAAAACCGATGCGTGGCCCGGGAAGGCGCGAAATTGGCCACGGTGCTTTAGCGGAGAAAGCGCTTTTGGCGATATTGCCTTCAAAAGAAAAGTTTCCTTACACAGTAAGGGTAGTTTCTGAAATTTTAGAGTCTAACGGTTCAAGCAGTATGGCTTCTGTTTGCGCGGCCACTCTTTCATTGATGGACGCCGGAGTGCCGATCAAAGAGGCAGTTGGTGGTGTAGCTTTAGGTTTGGTTAAAGAAGGCGATAAAACGGTAATTCTTACGGATATTGCTGGTTTAGAAGATCATTTTGGTGATATGGATTTTAAGGTCGCCGGGACAAAAACAGGGATTACCGCGGTTCAGCTTGACCTTAAGATCGACGGTATATCGCTTGAACTTTTAAAGGCTTGTCTTGTTCAGTCCAGGGAAGGAAGGTTTTTCATACTTGACAAGATGCATACTGCTTTAAGCCAACCCAGAGAGGAACTTTCCAGCTTTGCTCCACGGATCGATGTTCTAAAGATCAATACGGAGAAAATCGGAGAGTTAATCGGCCCGGGCGGCAAAACAATTAAAGCAATTATCGCGGCTACCGGAGCCAGTATTGATATTAAGGATGACGGCACTGTGCTGGTTGGTTCAACTGACGCTAAAGGGTCGGACGCGGCAATCAAAATGATTAAAGCGATTACCGAAGATGTCGAGGTTGGCCGGATTTATATTGGAAAAGTAAAGCGCCTGATGCAGTTTGGCGCTTTTGTTGAGATCGCCCCGCGTAAAGAGGGATTAGTCCATGTTTCAGAACTTTCCGATACTTTTGTTAAAAAGCCGGAAGACGTGGTTAAAATCGGCGATGAGATCAGAGTCAAAGTCATTGGTATCGATGAATTAGGCAGGATTAATTTAAGTAAGAAGCAGGCGCAAGAGCCAAAGAGTAATTAATCAGGCAGTGAGAGAAAGAAGATTAAATGAGGTCAAAGGCGTTATTTTAGTCGCGGTGGGGCTGATGATTTTAGCCAGCCTCATTAGATTTGACCGTTTTGACCTTGTTTTTTATACATCCAGCCCAAATATCCCTCCCAAAAACCTGCTCGGTGTTTTCGGCGCTTACCTGGCGGGTTTAATTGTTTTTTTATTCGGCAGGGTATCAAGTTTTATCATCCCGCTTTTAGTAATTATGCTCGGAGTAAAATTCTTCCGGCAGGAAAAACCATACTTAAGCATTCCGCGTATTTTAGGAATGCTTGTTTTGCTTCTCTCGATTAGTTCCAGCGTGGGAATGTTTAATCTGCATAACAGTCTGGTCAGGTTTTATACCGCCGGATTTTTCGGTTCATTAATCTCAAATTTTATTACCGCTTATTTTAGCCGCCTGGGCGGTTTGATCATACTTTTGACTTTTATTATACTTTCTCTGGCTTTAGTCACGGAAATTATGATTTCTTCTTTATTCCAGAATGTCACGGATAAAACAAGGGCCGCTTTCAGCGGCATTTTAAATTTTCGGGCTAAAGATAGATCCACCTCTGTAAAAGTGAAGTTCCCGCAGAATAATAAAAATAACACCGTTAAGAAAGAAGCTGCGTTTATTCGGGAGATCCCCGCGGCCAAGCCCAAGATTATTATGCCTGAACAGGTTTTGGTAAAATCGGCTAAGCCGCAGGTAAAGAGTAAACCCGTGGAATTAAAAAGTGGTGATTATCAGGTGCCTTCGCTGGATCTTTTAAATGACCCTGTTGCTCCAGATAGCCGCTTGATGAAAGAAGACCTGGAGGCGAGCGCGCGGATTTTAGAGGATACGCTTGCTGATTTTGGTATCTCGGCCAAAGTTACGGATATCATCCGCGGCCCGGTGATCACCCGCTATGAATTAGAACCTGCTCCCGGCGTAAAAATAAACCGTATTGAAAATTTAAGCGATGATATCGCCCTGGCGATTAAAGCTCAATCTGTAAGGATCATCGCGCCTATCCCGGGTAAAGGAAGGGTGGGCGTAGAAGTTCCTAATCTACACAGTAGCTTGGTTTGTATCAAAGATCTGCTCAGCGCAAATGATTTTAATAAAAAAGACCATGGACTTACACTTGCTTTAGGCAAGGATATTACCGGTAAACCTGTTTTTGGCGACTTGGAAGGTATGCCGCATCTTTTAGTTGCCGGGACCACGGGTTCCGGAAAAACCGTTTGCGTAAATACTTGTATTCTCTCTTTATTATTTAAATCTTCTCCCAATGATCTGAAATTCCTGATGATTGACCCGAAAATGGTTGAACTAATGCCTTTTAACGGCCTGCCGCATTTATTATGCCCTGTGGTTACGGATGCCAAAAAAGCGGCTGTCGCGCTGAATTGGGTAGTTAGTGAAATGGAAGAGCGCTATCAATTGCTCTCTAAAGCCGGCGCCAGGAATATTGAGGCTTATAATGATAAACAAGAGGATAAGATCCCTTATATTATAGTTGTGGTCGATGAATTCGCTGATTTAATGAGCGTGGCACGCGACCAGATTGAAAACGCGATTACCCGCCTTGCGCAGTTATCCCGCGCTGTAGGAATACATTTGATTTTAGCCACGCAGCGGCCTTCAGTTGACGTAATCACCGGTGTAATTAAAGCGAATTTACCGGCGCGTATATCTTTTAAAGTCGCTTCCAAAGTTGATTCGCGTACGGTTCTGGATATGAACGGCGCGGAAACTCTTTTAGGCAAAGGGGATATGCTGTTTTTACAGCCGGGCAAAGAAGACTTGATCCGTATACAGGGAGCTTTGGTTAAAGATGAAGAAATCGAACGCGTGGTTTCTTTTATCAAATTGCAAGGCGAACCTGTTTATGATGAAGAGATCCTCAGCCAGCAGCAGAAAAGCGGCTCACCCGGAGCTGGCGAGAAAGACGAACTTTTTGACGAAGCCGTAAGAGTGATTATGGAGAGTAACCAGGCTTCCGTTTCAATTTTACAGAGGCGTATGCGTTTAGGATATACGCGGGCGGCGCGCATCATTGACCAGATGGAAGCTGATGGTTTAGTTGGCGCATTTGAAGGCAGTAAGCCGCGCAAGATATTAGTGGATAGGGAAAATTGGCTTAAGGATTTAACAGGAGAGAATAAACAGCAAGAATAAAACACAGGGCAGGATAAGTGAATATTCAGACAGCCGGGGTAAGATTAAAGCAACTACGCATTGAGCGGGGGATCAGCCTTGAAGAAGTGCAAAAAAGGACGAAGATCCATTTGAATGTGCTTAGGGCGATTGAAGGCGATAGCCTTACGGACTTAAGCCCGATATATCTAAGAAGTTTCATTAAGATTTATTGTAATTATCTTAATGTGGAGAGCAAAGATTATTTGGGCCCCAGTGCGCAGCAGCCGCAGAGCCAGGCCGTATTAAATTCTAAAGTAGGCCGGCCCGTAGGCCAGCGCGCCGAAAGCCTCCGTTCATTTGTAAAAGATACTGCGGTAAAGATTAATTCTTTACGCCCCCCGAAGAGATTTAATAAGTTGATATTTTTTATCGTTTTGGCAATTTTGATTTTTTCGGTGGCGGCAAAACTAATCCAATTAAAACCGGCGTCTCAGCCAAAAAATTTAAGGCCGGAGAATAGCGTTTTAACAAGCGCAAACGTAAAATCAAAACAGAAAATTCGCGATAGCAAGAATAAAGCGGGAGTTTTAACTGATAATACCAGCGCGCCGAAAATGCGCAAAGCAATAACTTCCGGATTTGTCTTGGGCATTGTTACTAAAGATAAATGTTGGGTTTCGCTTAAAGTAGACGGGCATACGGTCTTTCGCGGTATTCTGCCCAAAGCGAGATTTGAAACCTGGAAAGCAAAAGATAAACTTGAACTTGCTTTAGGGGATGCCGCGGCAGTAGAATTACAGGTCAATGACCAGCGTTTCCCCAATCTTGGCCGCAAAGGGCAATCCTTGCGGATCCTGATTAATAAAGACGGTTTAAAAATAAATAAATGAGCAATAAGGTTGGACTGGTCAGCTTAGGTTGCCCGAGAAACCTTGTGGATAGCGAAAATATCGCCGGGCGGCTTGTTCTTAAAGGTTATAAAATAGTAGATATTGCGGATGCCGATATCGGGTTAATTAATACCTGCGCTTTTATACAATCGGCTAAGCAGGAATCAATTGAGGCGATACTTGATTTAGTTAAGCTTAAAAAACAGGGAAAGCTTAAGAAGATTATCGTCTGTGGATGCCTGACGCAGCGTTACAGGGAGGAATTAAAGAAACAGCTGCCTGAAGTGGATGCTTTTGTAGGCGTTTTAAATTTTAGCGCGGCTAAAGAAAAGTTCAGGCTTACCCCCGCTAGTTACGCGTATCTTAAGATTTGCGAGGGTTGCATAAATCACTGCAGCTATTGCGTAATTCCCAGGATCAAAGGTAAATTTAAAAGCCTGCCTAAAGAATATTTGCTTAAGCGGGCAGGGGAGCTTGATCAAACAGGTGTAAGCGAATTAAATATTATCGGCCAGGATATTACCGGTTACGGTTTGGATATTTATCGTAAATTTGCTTTAACAAATCTGGTTAAGCAAGTTTCCGAGGAAACAAAAAATATCAAATGGATCCGTTTGCTTTATTTAAATCCCGAGCGTATTGACGATCAGTTGATCAGTTTGATCAAAGAACAGGCGAAAATTTGCAAATACGTGGATATGCCGCTACAGCATATCAACCGCCGCCTGCTGAAATTAATGCGCAGGCCAAGCAGTAGATTAGAAATTTTACGTTTGATCGAAAAAATTCGTAAAGCAATACCGGATGTAACTCTGCGCACATCGGTAATCGTGGGTTTTCCTTCGGAAACAGAAAAAGAATTCGCCCAGTTGCTTGATTTTATTAAAGAAGTTAAATTTCAGAGGCTGGGCGCTTTTACTTACTCGCGCGAAGAAGGCACTTTAGCCTATAATTTAGCCGGGCAATTGCCGGAATCAGTAAAACAAGAACGGTTTGCCCAAGTAATGGCTGTTCAACAGAAAGTTTCCGAGTATAATAATCGTCAGTTGCTGGGGAGCACTTTGGAAGTGCTGATTGAAGAAGAAGAGCATGGCGTTTACCTGGGGCGCAGCCAGGCTGATGCTCCGGAAGTTGACGGTTTGGTTTACGTGCATAGCGCAAAAAAACTTTCCGCGGGCAGTTTTGTGAAAGTAAAAATTACAGATACTTTAGAATACGACCTAGTGGGGGAAGCTTAAAATGAATATCGCTAATCGCATTACATTATCGCGTATTTTGCTTACTTTTGTATTTATGTTCTTTCTATTTTGCCATGGGCTCTGGTGGAAAGTAGCCAGTTTAATTGTTTTTATGCTGGCGGCGATATCCGATTTTCTTGACGGAATGATTGCCCAGCGCAGGAATATGGTCACTGATTTTGGCCGGTTGATGGACCCGATTGCCGATAAAATATTGGTTTTGGCGGCATTCGCGGCATTCGTGCAGATGCAGTTAATCGACGCCTGGATGTTCGTGATTATCGTCTCGCGCGAGATACTGATCACTTCTTTGAGGTTGTTTGCTCTAAATAAAGGCAAAGTATTATCCGCGGCAAGAGCGGGTAAACATAAAACCGTTTCTCAAATGGCGGTTATTTTCCTGATCCTCGGTTTTATCGTGCTCAAAGAATTACTGCTTAAATATTCTACCTGGAATCCGGATTGGGAGAGCGCTTTCCGCCAGGGGATATACGCTTTAATGCTGCTTACGGTAGGCCTTACGCTTTATTCCGGCTTAAGCTATCTTTGGGAAAACCGTAAAATAATCGCCCGTCTATAGTGAAAAATCAATTAATAAAATTTATTCTTAAAGCTTTTGGCACGGTTTTTTTTATCGGTTATCTGCCTTTTATCCCGGGGACTTTTGGCAGTCTTGTTGGCGTGGGTTTATTTTTTCTTTTAAAAGCGCAAAGCTTTTATTGCCTGATTCTCCTTTTACTGCTTTTAATCATTGGATTTTTAGTTTGCGGAAAGCTGGAAAGAGCGCTAAATAAGAAGGACCCGTCTTGTATTGTGATTGATGAAGTATGTGGTATGCTGATCGGGCTTAGCTTTATGCCGCTGGACGCCAAAATTATCTTTCTGGGTTTTTTATTTTTCCGTATTTTAGATACCCTAAAGCCGTATCCTGCCTCAGGCTTGCAGAATATTAAAGGCTCATTGGGAATAATCAGCGATGATATTGTTGCGGGGCTCTACACGAATATCCTTCTTCAGCTAATTTTAAAACTCACACCTTAAAAATCAGTTTTTTTATTCATTTTAAAACCTAAACTTAATCAGGGATAAGCTGTTTGAGCATCTTGAGGGCTTGAAGGCAAGCTTGGTTGATAATCTGCGCGCGCCTGCCGGAGAAGCGGAATTTTTTAGAGATAATTTTATTTTTGGCGCAAGCACCGATATAAACTGTGCCTACGGGTTTATTTTTTAGCGCGCCTGCTGGCCCGGCAATGCCGGTTGTGCTTAAGGAACAATCAGTTTGCGCGATACTTTTGATGTTTTTTGCCATTAATTTCGCAGTAACTTCAGAAACGGCGCCGTAGCAATCAATTGTTTTTTGGGGGATTTGTAAAAACTTGACTTTGGCTTTATTGCTATAAGCAGTTACTCCCAGCGCAAAATAAAGAGAACTGCCCGGGTATTTGGTTAAAAGCCTGGAAAGCGCTCCGCCTGTGCAGGATTCGGCGACGGCAATTGTCATTTTGTTTTGCGATAGTTTACGATGCAGTATTTGGATGGTGCTTTTCATTATTTGCGCGCGTTTTACGATGTTTTTAACTGGGATTTTGCCTCTTTTACCTGATTATAGCGGTTTTTATTATATTGACAAGTTAAGTTTTGTTGTTATACTATTAACAATTAATCTTCAGGGCAAGGTGGAAACCCTTACCGGCGGTTAAGCCCGCAAGCTTAGCGGATATTGTCCGCGGCAGATCTGGCGAAATTCCAGAGCCGATGGTTAGAGTCCAGATAGAAGGAGATTAAAATTATTATGCCCGAAGTTTATCTTCGGGTTTTTATTTTTAAAGGAGCGCGATGTTTAACTCAATAACTGAAATAATCCAGGATCTAAAAAAAGGTTTGATGGTTGTCGTAGTTGACGACGAAGACCGCGAGAATGAAGGCGATTTGCTGATGTCAGCGTCTTTTGCCAGGCCTGAACATATTAACTTTATGGCTAAATTCGGCCGCGGTTTGATTTGCGTGCCGATGGAAGACGAACGCCTTGAACAGTTAGGCCTTGAACCAATGCTGGAAGGCAAGAATTTAAATCACAAAAAAGACCCGCTTTCTACTGCCTGGATGGTTTCTGTTGACGCGGCTAAAGGTGTTACCACGGGAATTTCGGCTTTTGACCGGGCGCGCACCATTGAGGTATTAATCAATCCGCTTACCAAACCCGAAGACCTGATTAAACCAGGCCATAGCTTTCCTTTAAAAGCAAGAAAAGGCGGGGTTCTGGTTAGGGCAGGCCATACTGAAGCAGCAGTTGATTTGATGAAGTTGTGCGGCTTGATCCCCGCAGGGGTGATCTGTGAGATTATGAATGAAGATGGCTCAATGTCGCGTTTGCCTCAACTGATTGATTTTTCCAAAAAACATAATCTTAAGATCTGTTCTGTGACCAGCCTGATTGAATACCGCAGGCGTAACGAGAAATTGACCGAGGCAGTGACAACCGCTAAATTGCCCACGGAATTTGGCGAATATCAGATGACTGTTTACCGCGACAAGACTAACGCTCAGACGCATATCGCTTTGACAATGGGAGATTTAAGCAACCAGGCGGTTCTTGTGCGCGTGCATTCAGCTTGCCTTACGGGTGACGCTTTCAGCTCATTGCGTTGCGATTGCGGCAAACAACTTAGGCAAGCGATGCAAATTATCGGGCAGGAAAAAAGAGGCGTGGTTCTTTATATGAACCAGGAAGGCAGGGGTATTGGCCTGGTGGATAAAATACGCGCGTATAATTTACAGGATAAAGGCATGGATACTGTGGAAGCTAACCAAGCATTGGGCCATAAAGCGGATTTAAGAGATTATGGTATTGGCGCGCAGATTTTAGTGGATTTGGGAGTCAAAGAACTCAGATTGTTAACAAATAATCCGCGTAAGATTGTCGGTTTAGAAGGTTATGGTTTAAAAGTAGTTGAGCGCGTGCCGATTGAGATCGCGCCTAACGCTGTAAATTACAAATATCTGAAGACGAAGAAAGATAAGATGGGACATCAGATAGATTTAATATAAACTAGGTAGAGGTAAAGAAAAGCGGAAATCAACAGGTTGTATGTAGAAAACCTATCACCTAACACCGAGCACCTAGAACCTAACACCTAACAAAGGAGAGTGAAATGAAAGTTATCGAGGGTAATCTGATCGCTAAAGGTAAGTCTTTCGCGGTAGTTGCTTCACGTTTTAATGATTTTATGACCAAAGAGTTGGTGGCTGGTTGCCGGGATACTTTAGTCAGGCATGGCGTTGATGATAAAGATATCGTTTTACTTTGGGTGCCGGGCGCGTTTGAAATACCGCTGGCAGCTTTAAAAGCCGCTAAAGCAAAACATTACGACGCAATTATTTGTTTGGGGACGGTTATTCGCGGCGCGACGCCGCATTTTGATTATATTGCCGCCGAAGTTGCTAAAGGCGTAAGTAAAATATCTTTAGACACCGGGGTGCCGGTTATTTTTGGCGTGATTACCGCTGACACTATTGAGCAAGCGGTGGAACGTTCGGGTTCTAAAGATGGCAATAAAGGCCAGGACGCGGCATTATCGGCTATTGAAATGGCTAATCTTACGGAGCAGTTGAAATAACTGTTGTTAAAATATGCGTAAACGTTCAAGAGCGCGGGAATACGCTTTACAAATGCTTTATCAGTTGGATATTACCAGCGATACACAGGAGAATGTTTTTAATAATTTCTGGCTGGATAAAGAGCACGAGGATGTTTCTCAAGAGCTGAAGGATTTTTCTGCTGAGTTGCTTTATGGAGTCTCTCAGCATATCGCTGAGATCGACGCTAAAATCCGCCAATACGCCGATAACTGGCAATTGGAGCGCATGGCTTTTGTGGACCGCAATATTATGCGTATGGGCAGTTTTGAATTGCTTTTTCGTGAGGATATTCCTCCCAAGGTTTCGATCAATGAGGCAGTAGAGCTGGCGAAGAAATACTCTGGCGCCGAGGCTGGCAAATTTGTCAATGCCATCCTGGATAAGATCAATATTGAAAAGCGTAAATAAGCCGCGGCATCCTCAGAGCAAACAGAAATTCAAACCGTGTTATTAAGAAAAACAACTGAAAGCAGGTATAAGTGAAATACGCTGATTTGCATGTGCATACAAATGAAAGCGATGGCACGTCTTCGCCGGAAAAATTGGTTCAGCAGGCAATCCGCGCCGGGTTAAGCGGTGTGGCGATAGTTGACCATGACACGGTGAATGCCTTGCCGCGGGCAATCAGCGCGGCGCAATCAAGCAGCCTGACGATTATCCCCGGTATTGAGCTTACCGCCCAATATGAAAATCAGGAAATCCATATTCTGGGTTATTTTATCGATTATCTTAATGCACAGCTTTTAGAAAAACTTATTCTTGTGCGGCAGAACCGCGTTGAGCGGGTCAAAAAAATCGTCTTTCATTTAAAAGAGCTGGGCGTCAACTTAGACCCGCAGGTAGTTTTTGATATTGCTGGTAATGCCAGCGTGGGCAGGATGCACCTTGCCCGTGCTTTGCTTAAAGAAGGCCTGGTAAGTTCGACTTCCGAGGCTTTTCAGAAATATATCGGCGACAAATCTCCGGCCTATGTCCTGGGTTTTAAATTAACTCCCAGGGAAGCGTTCCAGTTGATTAAAGATGCCGGCGGCGTGCCTGTTTTGGCGCATCCTTATATTATCCGTAATGATAATTTGATTACCCAATTTGCCAAAGAGGGGTTAATCGGGCTTGAAGTTTATTATCCGGAACATTCGCAATCAATGATCAATTTTTATTTGGGCCTAGCTAAAGAGCTGGGATTATTGGTTACCGGCGGTTCGGATTTTCACGGCAGCGCCAAACCCGATGTCAGTTTGGGAAAAGCTAAAGTCCCCTGGGAGTTAGTGCAAAAGCTTCAAGCCGCAAGCAGGAGCAACAGATGACAAAAGTAAATGACCAATATTATATGCGCCTGGCTTTAAAACTGGCGTTGAAAGCGAAAGGTAAAACATCGCCTAATCCGTTAGTCGGAGCAGTGGTTGTCAAAAATGGTTTAATCGTAGGAAAAGGATTTCATCATCAGGCAGGGTTAAGGCACGCGGAGATTTACGCGCTTGAAGAAGCAGGCTTAAAGGCAAAGCAAGCGACGCTTTATCTGACGCTTGAGCCTTGTATGCATTTTGGCCGCACGCCGCCATGCACCAATAAAATAATTCAAAGCGGAATCAAAAGAGTGGTGATTGGTATGATTGACCCCAATCCTCTAAATAACGGCAAAGGCCTGAATATCCTGAAAGAGAATAATATTAAAGTCACGCTGGGGGTCTTGGAGGACCAAGCGCGCAAGATCAATGAAACTTTCATCAAATTTATTACTACCCGGATGCCTTTTGTTACGGTAAAAGTCGCCCAATCTTTAGACGGCCGGATCGCCACTTACACGGGTGATTCTAAATGGGTTAGTTCTGATAAATCACGCGCCTATAACCATCGTATGCGTAAGTATTATGACGCGATTATGGTTGGCGTAAATACTGTCTTAAGAGATGACCCTCATTTAGACGCCTGGTTTTCTCAAAAACATCCTCTGAAAGTGGTTGTAGATAGTAATTTGAGCACTCCGGCAAAGTCGAATATTTTTTCTAAAAAAAGCCCGGTGATTTTAGTTACTTTAGCGTCCCGGCCAGGCCAGGAAACGGAAAACCGGAAAACATTGATCCAGCAGGCTAAAATTTTAGAAGTAAAAGAAAAATCCGGCCAGGTGAATATGAGGGATGCTTTAAAAAAGCTTGCTGCTTTAGGGATTACTAATATTATTGTTGAAGGCGGCGGCACGTTAATCGGCTCTTTGTTTGATGAGAAACTGGTTGATAAGATATTATTTTTTATCAGTCCGAAAATTATCGGCGGCAAGGATGCGATCGGCGCGGTGATGGGTAAGGGGATCAGCCGTATGGATCAGGCGATTAAGCTGGAGGGTATGAAATTAAAACATTTTGGCGAAGATTTATTGATTGAAGCATATATAAAAAATAATGTTTAATGGAATCGTGGAAGAAGTTGGGTTGTTTAGGTCGGTGCGTCAATCCGGCCGGGTCAAGTTTATCGAGATTAGCGCCGATAAAACGCTAGAAGGTGTTTGTCTTGGCGATAGTGTCGCACTTAATGGCGTCTGCCTGACTGTTGTAAAAATAAAAAAAGACGCGTTTTGTTTTGAGGTTATGCCGGAGACGTTTAAATCTACTAATCTCGGCTTGCTTAAAACAGGCGAGCGGGTAAATCTTGAAAGAAGCCTCAAGCTAGGGGATCGAATCTCCGGGCATTTTGTTACAGGGCATATTGATTGCCTGGGGTTGGTGCGCAGGAAAAGTTATCGCAATGATAACCTTATCTTTGAAATTGCAGCCGCGGCTAAATATTTGCGTTATTGCTTGCCCAAAGGCTCAATTTGCATTGATGGCATTAGTTTGACTTTGGCTGGTAAAACAAGCTCAACTTTTAGCGTTTATATTATTCCGCATACCTTAAAAAATACCACTCTAGATTTCAAAGGCCCTTCCAGCAAGGTTAACCTTGAATTCGATATCCTTGCTAAAAAAGCCCTTTAATAACGTCGTCCCTGTTTTGAAACAGGGACGAAACAGGGAGGAAACTCTAATTCTTGCGTATGCGTTGAATCTTTGGTATACTAATTAAATATTTGGAGATGCAAAGAGGTTTGTTATCTCTATAACTTAAAATTATTGAGATCTAACGGGGCGTGGCTCAGTTTGGTAGAGCGCAGCGTTCGGGACGCTGAGGCCGACAGTTCAAGTCTGTCCGCCCCGACATTAATATATCAACAAAATCCTACGAAATGAGAAAGCAGGCACATCTATACTATTCCGGCAAAGTCCAGGGAATAGGCTTTCGTTTTACCGCGCGGAAAATTGCCGATACTTTAAATGTTTCCGGTTGGGTGAAAAATTCTCCTGACGGCCGGGTAGAGATTCTGGCTGAAGGCGAGGAGCCTGACCTGAAGAATTTTCTTAGCCAAATCCACCGGCTCCTGGGCAGCTATATTACTGAAGAGTCCGCGCAGTGGAGCCAGCCAAGCGGAGATTTCACGGATTTTCAGGTTTTGTTATAACGCTAAAATTCAGTTAAAATGCTATCGCAAGCAAAGTCGAGAATCCAGGAACTTACCTTTAGAATCCGCCGCCACGATTACTCTTATTACGTATTAAGCCAGCCTGAAATTTCCGATAAAGAATACGATGACCTGCTTAAGGAATTGTCTGTTTTAGAAAGTAAATATCCGCAGTTTAAAACTCCGGATTCTCCCACTCAAAGAGTGGCTGCCGGAATCTCCCAAGGTTTTAAAACTGTCAAACATATCCAGAAAATGCTTTCATTGGATAATACTTATTCTCAGCTTGAACTTATTGAATGGGATAAAAGGGTGCGCAAAGGCTTAGGCGGTTTAACGCCAAGCGGATATGTTGTCGAACTTAAAATTGACGGGGTAAGCGCCAATCTGCTTTATTCCGGCGGCCGCCTGATCTCCGGTTTAACCCGCGGCGATGGCCTGCAGGGCGAAGATGTGACGCAAAACATCAAGACGATTTCGGCTATTCCTTTTGTGCTAATGGGCAAAGATATCCCTGAATCAATTGAGATCCGCGGTGAAGTTTATATGGATAAGCGGGATTTTGTTGTTTTAAATAAAGAAAAGGAGAATTCCGGCGATCTGATTTTCGCTAATCTGCGCAATGCCACGAGCGGTTCTTTAAAACTTTTAGACGCAAATTTGGCCGCTGAAAGGAAACTTAAATTTTTCGCGCATTCATTAGGCCAGTGCCTGCCGCTTAAACTGAAAGGCCAATGGGAGTTTTTAAATAAATTAAAAGAATGGGGCTTGTGCTCAAACCCGCATTCTTGTTTATGCGGGGATATTAAAGAAGTAATCGCTTATTGCGACAAATGGCAGGTGCAGAGAGATAACTTAAATTATGATATTGACGGTGTAGTTGTTAAACTGGATACTTTTGCTGAACAAAAAGCGCTTGGCTTTACTTCAAAATCACCTCGCTGGGCAGTAGCTTATAAATTTCCCGCCCGGCAGGCAACGACAAGAGTATTAAAAATAAATGTTTTTGTGGGCAGGACAGGAGTGATCACTCCCACGGCTACCTTGGAACCGGTTGAGTGTTCTGGCGTGATGATCAGCCACGCGACGCTGCATAATTTTGATGAAATTAAACGGCTTGATTTGCGTGAGTCTGATACAGTGCTTATTCAACGCGCCGGTGATGTTATCCCTAAAATAGTGAAAGTGACCCAACATCGCGGTAAGCAAGCGTATTTGATGCCTTCGAAGTGCCCGGCATGCGCCGAAAAAATTGTTAAAGAAAAAGAACTTGATGTCGCTTATCGTTGTATTAATCCGGATTGCCCGGCTCAATTAGAAAGGGCTTTATTGCATTTTTCCAGCCGTCAGGCGATGGATATTGAAGGTATGGGTGAAGCGGTGATCAACCAGTTAGTCAGCGCGAAAACCGTTAAAAGCCTGGCGGATATTTACCGGTTAAAAAAAGAGCATTTGCTTAAACTGGAGTTGTTTAAAGAGAAAAAAGCCGATAACCTGCTTGCCGGAATCGTTGCCAGCAAAAAACGTTCATTAATGCGGTTAGTTTTTGCTTTAGGTATACGCCATGTAGGTGAAAAAGCCGCCTATACTTTAGCCGCAAAATTCGGCAGCTTAGATAAACTGATTTCAGCCAGCCTTACGGATTTAGAAAAGATCAACGAAATCGGCCCGGTGATGGCGTTGTCGATTGTAAATTATTTTAAACTTGCCCGGGTAAAGAAACTTGTTAACGAGTTAAGAGAGTTTGGTTTGAATTTTAAAGAGGAAGCTGTGCTTCAAAAAAACAATTTTCTGGAAGGCAAGACAGCGGTATTTACCGGTGAATTATCAAATTTTTCGCGTGCGAAAGCCCAGGAGTTGTGGCGCTTATCCGGTGGAAAATTTTCTTCCAGCTTGAGCAAGAAAACGGATTTTTTAGTTGCCGGAGAGAATCCTGGTTCGAAGTTAGTTAAAGCCAACAACCTGGGCGTGCGGGTGATCACCGAGGATGAATTTAAGGAGATGCTAAAATGATGAAAAAATGCGCGATTTTTTTTACTTTGGTTATTTTTTTGTTAAACTTAACTGGTTGCGAGTCTTTTGCGCGCAAATTCACGCGTAAATCCAAGAAAGGCACGCAAGTTACTGAAATGGTTCTCGTGCCGCAGGAATATAGCGGGCCGCAAATGAGTAAGGAAGAGCTTTATCGGCAGTATTATATTTACTGGAAAGCCTGGCAAGATGAATTGATCAACGCTTTTACTTATAAGTCGAGCGTGAAGAAACAAGTTGATTGCGCCAATCAGGCGATCAAGAATCTTACGAATATACTGCCGCTTTTAAATGAAGATAAACAGAGAAAATTGTCTATGTATATCGATAAAATAAAAGGCTTGCGTTTGCAGGCGCAGCAAGATATCTACGGCAGGAATACTGCCAACAACGCCCGGGATGCCGAAATGCTGAAAAACAATATTATGCGGGATTTTATTTACCCGAAAATCAAAAATTACTTGCGATGATCTTTAAAACAATTTGCGTAGGGCCGATGCAGGTGAATTGCTATGTTTTGGCTTGCGCCGAGAATAGCCCGGCATTAATTATTGATCCTGGAGATGAATACGATTTGATCAAAGCTGTGATTGATCGTTATAAGCTTAAGCCGGCGCTGGTAATTAATACGCATGGGCACTATGACCATATCGGCTGTGATAATAATTTTGATTTGCCGGTCTATGTGCATTCTGGCGATAAAACTATGCTTGAGCAGGCGGAATTAAACCTTTCTGCTTTTTTCTCAGAACCCCTTAAGGTTAATTCCGAGATCAGGCTCTTAAAGGATAAACAATTGATCAAGCTGGATTGTATCGAGCTGGAAGTGTTGCATACGCCAGGCCACACCACCGGCGGTATCTCTTTATTAATGAAAAAGCCCGAGCGGAATATTCTTTTTACGGGGGATACTTTATTTTGCCAAAGTGTCGGTAGGACAGATATGCCGGGCGGTAACCAGCCTGCTTTAAAGAAGTCGATCCAGGAAAAGCTGATGGTTTTGCCCGATGATTTGATTATTTATCCCGGCCATGGCAAGCCTTCGACTATCGGAGAAGAGCGTATGCATAACCCTTTTTTGAGCTAAAATGGAAGAATTAATCGATTCATTTTTAGATTATCTTTCCGTAGAGCGCGGTCTGGCGAAGAACACGATTGCTTCTTACCGGGTGGATTTACGCAGGTATCTTGCGTTTATTTCAGCGAGCGGTATTTCTGCTCTCTCTAAGATATCTAAAAGCAATATTATGGATTTTATGCTCGCTGAAAAGGAAAAAGGTGTTTCTCCCGTAAGTATCGCCCGGCGCCTGGCGGCAATGCGGATGTTCCACCGGTTTCTGGCGCGCGAAAGGATCCTAAAAGAGGACCCGACTAATTTGATTGATTCGCCTAAACTCTGGAAAAAGATACCGGACACGCTTTCTTTAAATGAAGTGGAAGCATTAATTGCCCAGCCTGACCCGCTTGATCTTCAAGGCTGCCGCGACAGGGCGATTCTAGAAACTCTTTACGCTACCGGGATGAGGGTTTCTGAGGCAGTAAATTTAAGAAAAGATAATGTGAATATGGACGTGGGTTTTTTACGTTGCGTGGGTAAAGGCAATAAAGAACGGGTAATCCCACTGGGTAAAAAAGCCATCCACAGTATTCAGAGGTATTTAGAATTCAGCCGGCCTAAGCTTCTGGGGAAGAATAGTAACGCGGAATTTTTATTCCTAAACCGCAGCGGTAAGTCGATCTCTCGTCAGTCGCTTTGGAAGATCATTAAAAGATGCGGAGTAAAAGCAAAAATTAAAAAATTAATTAAACCGCATACTCTGCGCCACTCTTTTGCCACACATTTATTGGAAAGAGGGGCGGATTTACGTTCTGTGCAGGAGATGCTCGGCCACTCGGATATTTCCACAACGCAGATTTACACGCATATTAATAAAGACAGGTTAAAGAGTGTGCATAAGATGTTTCATCCCCGGCCCTAGAAGCAGTATGTAGAATGTAGTATATAGAATGTAGAGGGAAATTAAGTAACAAACGCCGAGCAGCAAGAACCGAGCACCTAAAACTTATGATAAAGATGAGAAAATATTTTAGCAAATTACCTGAAGAATTAAAGAATCTAATCGCGCAAGTTGCTAAAGTTTCCGATGATAGCCGAATGCCCGCTTATCTGGTAGGCGGATTTGTGCGCGATATGCTTTTGGGCGTGAAAAACCTGGATATGGATATTGTCGTGGAAGGTTCAGGCATTGAATTCGCGCAAAAGCTGATGCCGAAATTAAAGGCAAAAATTATTATTCATCAAAGGTTTGGCACAGCCACGCTTAGTTTTGGAAAACTTAAGGTTGACCTCGCCAGCGCCAGGCAAGAAACTTACGCTCATCCGGGTGATTTACCGGAAGTCAGTTTCAGTTCTTTAAGCGACGATTTGAAGCGCCGGGATTTTACAATTAACGCAATGGCGGTAAGCATATCAGGTAAAATGGATTTACGCTTGATTGATCCTTTTGACGGAAAGAATGATTTGGCTGGCCGAAAAATAAGGGTATTGCATGATTTAAGTTTTCAGGATGATCCCACGCGGATATTCAGGGCAGTGAGGTTTGAACAAAGGTATGGTTTTAAAATCCAGCCGCGCACGCTTATTCTGCTTAAGTATGCTCTTAACCACGGTTATTTAGGTTTGATCAGCCCGCAACGCAAGCGCCATGAACTTATTTTGATACTTAAGGAGAACAATCCTTATCAGCAGATAAAACGCTTGAAAGATCTAAAAGCGCTGGATTTGTTTTGCCGGGAATTCAGCAAAATTAAAATCAATCGTTCTTTATTCGCCGCTTCAGAAAAACAAATCGCCTGGTTTAATCAGGAGTATCCCGGCCGCAGGAAACTGGATACTTGGCTGATTTATTTTATGGCTTTGATC
This sequence comes from Candidatus Omnitrophota bacterium, assembly GCA_023228185.1. Classification (GTDB taxonomy): domain Bacteria; phylum Omnitrophota; class Gorgyraeia; order Gygaellales; family Profunditerraquicolaceae; genus JALOBQ01. Next base: position 14,889 of record JALOBQ010000002.1, on the reverse strand, counting down.
GACGGATTAACTTACGTTCAAAGTTCAAAGTTATCCATCGCCTTAAACTTGCGCACAGGAGAAGAGAAACGTATCTTAAGCCTCAAGTCATTTAGCAAAAGTTGCCTGCGCGATTTAAGCAGTATCCGGATTACTCCGCCGAGGATTTTTGTTTTATTAGAGCCGCTAAGCTACGAGACGATTATTTTTCTTAAAGCTAAATACGCTTCTTTAATTTTAAAGAAGCATATTTCTGATTTTATGGAGATTTATAATGGTATGCGTGTTTGCGTTTCCGGTGAAGTTTTGCAAAAGTTGGGGGTATTGCCCGGCCCCAAGTATAAGGTTATTTTTTCTAAAGTGCTTCATGCTAAATTAAACGGCTCTGTCAAAAGCCCCCAGGATGAAGTAGCGCTGATCAGAAAATTGATCAAGCAATAGAGTTTGATTTCATATTATTAACCGTAAGAAACGGAGTTTAACTAAAATGTCCAGACAAGATAGGATCGCCGAAGCAATCAGGCAGGAAGTCAGCCTGATCATTCATGATAAATTAAAGGATCCCCGCCTGGGGTTTGTGACAATCATCCGGGTTGAGATCACTAATGACCTGCGTTTAGCCAAAGTTTTTTATAGCGTCTTAGGTAAAGAAGAGGACCATAAAAAAACCAAACAAGCCCTTGATTCGGCTTTAGGTTATCTTCGCAGCCTGGTCGCCAAAAGATTAAATTTACGTTTAGCTACGGAACTGCTTTTTATGGAAGACAGGTCAACCGAATTTAGCGTGAGGATTGAAGAAGTGCTAAGAGAGATCAAGGAGAAAAATGAGCCTGAAAAAAATAGTTGAAGCTGTTAAGAAGTTCGATAATTTTTTAATTACCGCTCATACCAGTCCGGAAGGAGACGCTTTAGGCGCGCAGTTAGGTTTTTATAATATCATTAGAAAGATGGACAAACAGGCGGTAATCGTCGACCAAGACGGCCTGCCTTATGGTTTTGATTTTTTACCCGGCAATAAATCTATCCGTTTATTAAATAAGAGTTGCAAGCGCCTTGTTTTTGATTGTTTTGTCGCCCTTGACTGCGCTGATTTAAAACGCACGGGGTCGGTTTATAAATTAAATACTCAAAATAAGCCGATATTGAATATTGACCATCACATCAGCAATACTTTCTTTGGGCAGGTAAACTGGGTGGACGCGCAAGCTTCCTCTTGTTCGGAGATGGTCTATATTTTACATAATAAATTAGGTTTGAAGATGGATGATCATACGGCTCTGGCTTTGTATACGGGGATGATGACTGACACGGGGTCTTTCAGGTATTCCAATACTTCCAGTTTTACGCATTTAGCGGTAGCGGATTTATTAAAATATAATATTGACGTGGCGCAGGTTTACCGTAAATCCTACGCGGATATCCCAGTGCGCGAGGCAAAGTTGTTGCTTAAACTCCTGCCTGGGATGAAGCTTTGCGCGCAAGGTAAAGTTGCCTGGTTTGAGTTTAAAAAAGAATTATTTTCCGGTGTTAAACCTTGTGTTGACTTGGCGGATCTGGCTTTAAGTTTCGGCCGCTCAATTAAGGGCGTAGAGGTAGTCGTATTATTTAAAGAAAACCTTGGCAAAGCCAAAGACGTGCGAGTAAACCTGCGTTCTTCCGGGCCGCTGGATGTAAATAAAATTGCTACATTTTTCGGCGGCGGCGGGCATCGGACCGCGGCTGGTTGCACGATCGCCGGTGATCTTGGGCAAGTGAAAATGAAAGTGTTGGCTAAGATCAAAGAAAACATCTAATTTTAATCAATGAAAATTTATTTTGCTTTAAATAAGGTTAAAAAAATTAATCGCGCGCTTATCGCTTTAGGTGTTTTTGATGGCGTGCACCTTGGCCACAGGAATATCTTAAAAACTCTTGTCGCTGACGCTAAATCGATAAAAGGCTCCAGCGTAGTGGTTACTTTTTGGCCGCATCCGCAAGGCCAGCGCAGCCTTTATTCGCTTGAGCATAGGTTGCGCTTGATCGCTGAATTGGGCGTCGGCCATTGCTTGGTGCTTAATTTCAACGCGCGTTTTTCTAAAATCAGCGCCGAGAATTTTATCGGTGATTTGCTTGTTAAAAAACTCGCAGCGCGTTCTGTTTATATCGGGGAAAATTTCCGTTTCGGCAGAAATGCTTTAGGCGACAGCAGGTTTTTAAAATCATACGCCAAAATTCACGGTTTTAGCGTGAAAGTTTTTAAGGTGATCAGATGCGCGGCTAAGCCGATTAGCAGCACTTTGATCAGGGGCCTGATTAGTTCAGGCAAAATTGACCAGGCTAGTAGATTGCTTGGGCGTAAGGTAAGTGTTTTAGGCACGGTGATCAAGGGCACTGCTTTAGGCAGAATATTAGGATTTCCCACGGCAAATATCAATCCGCATCATGAGGTAATCCCGGCAAGCGGGATTTACGCCGTGAAAGTTGTTTTGGGCAATACAATTTTTCCCGGGCTTTGTTATATCGGCAGCCGGCCGACAATAAAAACAAAACATAAAAAAATAAATATCGAAGTGCATATTCTGGATTTCCATAAAGATATCTATGGCCAGATCCTGGAAGTCAGGTTTTTTAAAAAGATTCGGCCGGATCGTAAGTTTCCCTCCTTGAATGCTCTCGCAGGACAGATGGCAAAAGATACACTCTTAGCCAGGAAAATTCTCCACTAAAGTATCAAAATTTAATACCACAGATAGTCACCCCGTTTGTTTTATACACTATTGCTTGTATTCCATGTATTTAGGTAAATATTTTTCTTGACAAATAGGCTGATTTTAGGTATATTTTCATTACTGTGGTTGCAAGTGGAGTAAAGTGGAAGGGAAAATAAAATGTTTTATGGCGAATATGAACATTCTATAGACCGTAAAGGCCGTTTAATATTACCAGCCAAATTTCGTGAAGTTGCTAAAGCGCAAATTATCGAATAATTTTTTATTACCCGCGGTTTAGATACTTGCCTTTTTATGTTCCCGGAAGAAGAGTGGCGTTCGCAGGAAAATAAATTTAAATCAATGCCGTTTACCAAACAGCAGTCGCGCACTTTTAACCGTTTACTTTTTTCCGGCGCCATTGACGTGCAAGCAGATAAACAGGGCAGGGTGCTCTTACCGCAATATTTGAAAGATTTCGCCGGAATTAAGCGCGACGTGGTAATCGTCGGTGTTTCTAACCGTATTGAAATTTGGTCGAAAGATTTGTGGCTTGAATTTTCTAAAAATAGCCGTCAGTCATTTGAAGAGATTGCGGAAAAATTAATGGATGTGTAAGCTGTGGAAGAGAAACTTCACGTTCCTGTTTTGTTGCAGGAAGTAATTGGTAATCTAAATTTGAAACCCGGCCAAACGATTGTTGATGCTACGCTGGGCACCGGCGGCCATAGCCAGGAGATCCTCAAGATGATCACTCCCGGCGGAAGGTTGATCGCCATAGACCGGGACCAGGATGCCTTGGAAATATCCAAACGCCGGTTAGCGCCTTTTGGCAACGCGGTTGAATTTTTTCACGGTAATTTCGTGGATTTAGACCAGATCCTCGATAAAGCAGGCGTGCATAAAATTGACGGCATAGTTTTTGATTTGGGTATTTCGACCGTGCAGTTAAGGAATCCTTTAAGAGGTTTTAGTTTTCAGGAAGAAGGGCCTTTAGATATGCGTTTAGACCAGCAAAGTTATATTTCCGCTTACGACTTGGTAAATAACCTGAATGAAAGCGAGATCTCAGATATGCTTTGGACATTCGGCCAGGAGCGCTGGCATAATCGTATCGCGCATTTAGTAGTTGAGGAAAGGCAGATCCAGCCGATTACCACGACCACGCAGTTAGCTAACTTAGTTGCCCGTTCAATCCCCGCGCGCTTCCGCCGCAGCCATTATCGTATTCATCCGGCGACGCGCACGTTCCAGGCGGTGCGCATTGCCGTAAACAGGGAACTAGAGATTTTAGAATCCGCTCTTGATAAAGCGGTTGCATTTTTAGAAAATCAGGCTAGAATATCTGTAATTTCATTTCATTCTTTGGAAGACAGGGTAGTCAAACATACTTTCCGCCGGCTTGAAGCTGACGGTATAATTAATATTATTACGGCTAAGCCTTTAACGGCCACTTATTCGGAAGTGGATGTTAATCCTTCAAGCCGTAGTAGCAAGTTACGCGTAGCCGAAAGGGTGATCAACCAATGAGGTTAACAAAATTTCTATCGCTGACGTTATTTATTACTTCATTCTCACTGCTTTATGTTTATCAGCAATCTGAGATTTTTCGTTTAGCTTATCTGGGCCAGAAGAAACAAGTCTATTTTAATGAAATTATGGATAAAAATACCGTTCTGAAATATAATATTAAAAAGGATTCCTCGTTAGTGCGCATCGGCAATAAAATTTCCGGTTCCAGCGATTTTCAGATGCCGGATAGTTATAGATTCGTGAAGTTTATCTCTTCCCGGGGCGGCCTTAAAGTGGCTAAAATCTCAAGGTCCCGGCCGACTTTGCTTTCGCGGATCTTTGGCATTAATCGTGAAGCTCAGGCAAAAACAATTAACCCTTAATATTTATTACCTATATAAATTGTGTATATAAGCAACTATCGCCGTAGAAGCGAGGCGGTATTCCTGATTTTCCTTTCCATCCTCATTCTTTGCATCCTGCGTATATTCTATATCCAGTTTTTCCGCTCCGCGTATTTAAAACAAATAGCCGATAAGCAACATAATCTTTTTACCGAGCTTGAGCCGCGCCGCGGCACGATCTATGATTCTAATCTGCGGCCGCAGGCGTTTAATATGTCGATGGATTCATTATACGCAAATCCGAGCATAATTAATGATAACGATAAGCCGCGCATTGCGGCGCAATTATCAGGAATACTGGGTATCAACGAAACTTTTCTCAAGGAAAGGTTAAACAGGAAAAAAGCTTTTATCTGGTTGGCGCGTAAATTACCGCCGGCCAAATCCGAAGCAGTAAAACAATTAAAAATCAAAGGTTTGGGATTCTTAAAGGAAAGCAAACGTATTTACCCGAATGGATATTTAGCCAGCCATGTGCTTGGTTTTGCCGGCACGGACAATAACGGTTTAGAGGGAGTGGAAAGAGATTTTGATAAATACCTTAAAGGCGAACCGGGTTGGGCGTTGTTTTTAAGAGATGCCCGCCAGAAAAGACTGGATATTTGGGAAAAAATGGTTTTACCCAAGGACGGGCTGGAGCTTGTTTTAACTATTGATGAAGTTATACAATATATCGCCGAACGGGAATTGGATAAGGCTTACCGTAAATATAACGCCAAGGGCGCTAGCATCGTCGTGATGGACCCGCACACAGGAAGGATCCTGGCAATGGCAAGCCGGCCGACTTATGATTTGGATAACCATGCCCATACGAGTAAAGAGGCGATGCGTAACCGGGCGATTTGCGATTTATTTGAACCGGGTTCAGTTTTTAAAATTGTTACAGCTTCCGCGGTTTTAGAAGAAAAAAAAGTTTCCGAAGAGGATGTGTTTTTCTGCGGCAATGGCACTTATCAGGTAGGTGGCCGCGTATTGCATGACCATATGCCTCACGGTAATCTTACTTTTCGCCAGGTAATTGAACAATCCAGTAATATCGGCACTGTAAAAGCCGCTCAGATCTTAGGCGGAGACGCTCTTTACAGATATGTTAAAGCCTTTGGATTTGGAAATAAATTAGGTATTGATATATCCGGAGAGATTTCCGGTATGATTAAAGAACCGCGTTTCTGGTCGAAGACTTCGATTTCGGCTATTCCCATGGGCCAGGAAGTAGGGGTAACCGCGTTGCAATTAGCCAGCGCGATATCGGTGATTGCTAATGGCGGCCAGTTGATGAGGCCTTATATCGTGGATTCGATCCGCGATAAACAGGGGGAAATAATTAAAGAAAATAGCCCGGTGTTGATCCGCAAAGTTATTTCCGTGGATACTGCCGCGCGGATCAGAAAAATTCTTACCGGCGTAGTTGAACAAGGCACGGGAAAAATGGGAAAAGTTCCCGGTTTTAGCGCCGCCGGAAAAACCGGCACCGCCCAGAAGTTAGAGCCTAATGGCGCTTATTCGCACAATAAATTCGTCGGCTCATTTATCGGTTTCGCGCCGGCTGAAGACCCGTTGTTAGCGATTGTGGTAACGATAGACGAACCGCATCCGATATATTTTGGCGGCGTAGTGGCGGCTCCTGTGTTTAAGGCGGTTGCCGGCGACGCGATCAGGTATATTAAAAGTAATGAATTACCCGTTGAGGCGCCTGCGCAATGAAAAACGTTATAAATATCCGTGGCATCAGCGCAAATTCAAGATTAATAAAAAAAGATTTTATTTTTGTGGCAATTAATGGAAATTATCAGGACGGCCGGCGTTTTATCCGTGAGGCGGTAAATAAGAAAGCCTCTTTGATTGTTCTGCAGGGCAAAAAGCCCAAGGGCGGGGCTTTTCAGGGCGTAAAATTCCTGGAGGTAAAGGACGCGCGGGTTTATCTAGCGCAAAAAGCCAGCCAGTTTTATGGATATCCGTCGGAGAAAATGATTGTCGCCGGGATTACCGGCACTAACGGTAAAACCACTATCGCTTATTTATTGGAAACGATATTAAAAGAAAACCGCAAAAAATGCGGGGTAATCGGCACAGTCAATTACCGCTACGCCAATAAAATTTTTAAAGCCAAAAATACTACTCCCGGGCCGGTGGAATTGAATGATATCCTTGCCGGAATGTTAAAAACTAAAACGCCCTATTGCGCGATGGAAGTGTCATCGCATGCCCTTGATCAGCAAAGAGTGGCCGGCGTTAAGTTCCAATCAGCGATTTTTACTAATCTTACCCGCGACCACCTGGATTATCATAAAAATATGGAAAATTATTTTCAAGCGAAAGTTAAATTGTTCGCCGGGCTTTCAAAGAAAGCCTACGCGGTGATCAATACTGATTGCCCGTTTGGCCGCAGGTTGCAAAAATTAACCTCGGCTAAATTAATAACTTATGGCATTAAAAATAAGGCCGCGGTTATGGCAAAGCATATCAAGTATGGCATTCAAGGGACGGAATTCACGCTGGTTTCTCCGGGGGGGAAATTAAAAATTAAAAGTAAATTAATCGGCGGACATAATATTTATAATTTGCTGGCGGCGATAGCTTGGGGCTTAGGCGCCGGGATCAGCCTGAAAGTAATCAGCAAAGCGCTAAAGAAGTTTAACGCGCCGCCGGGAAGGCTGGAGCGGGTTGGTTCTCTAAAGAGTAAGAATGTTTTTGTGGATTACGCTCATACTGACGATGCTTTGTTTAACGTGTTGACTGCGTTAAGGCCGCTTTGCGCGGGAAAAATCGTGGTTATCTTTGGTTGCGGCGGGCAGAGAGATAAAGGCAAAAGGCCGAAGATGGGCCGGGTTGCTGAAAGTTTAGCCGATTATTTGATTATTACCAATGACAATCCGCGTTCTGAAGATCCAATGGAGATTATCCGGCAAATTAAGGCCGGCCTGCGGAAAAATAACTTTCGCGTTATTGTTGACCGTGCCAAGGCGATTAAGGCCGGTTTGAGCCTGGTGGGTAGGGAGGATATACTTTTAGTTGCCGGTAAAGGGCATGAGGATTATCAAATTATCGGTAATAGAACATCGCATTTTGACGACCGAGAGGAAATAAATAAATGTTTAAAGTCAGCCAGTTAATTGAGGCTACGGCAGGCAAACTTATTCAGGGTGAGCCCAAGAAGGCCATTTCTCGAATTTGTACGGATACGCGTAAACTAAAAGAAGGCGAAGCTTTTCTGGCGCTTTGCGGGAAAAATTTTGACGGCCATGATTTTATCGTTAAGGCGATACGCATCAAAGCCGGTTGCCTGATCTGCCAACGAATCAATTTTACCGCGCCCCGGTCGATCGCAGTGATTAAAGTTCCAGATTCAACGCGTGCCTTCGGCGATATCGCTCGTTTCCAGCGCCGGAAATTCAATTTGCCGGTAATCGCGGTAAGCGGTTCAAACGGCAAGACCACTACCAAAGATATGATTGCCAGCGTGCTTTGCGCTAAAGCAAAGGTGCTTAAAAATGAAGGCACTAAAAATAATCATATCGGCCTGCCGGAAACATTATCAAAGATCAACCAGCGGCATGATTACGCTGTTTTAGAAATTGGCACTAATCATTTCGGAGAAGTCAAATACCTCTCTGATATTTGCCTGCCGCAGATAGGGGTGATCACTAATATCGGCCCGGCGCATCTGGAATTTTTTAAAAATTTGCAGGGGGTCTTTAAGGAAAAAACCTCGCTTTTAAGCAATCTTAAAGGTCCGCGCATAGCTGTGCTGAACGCCGATGACGGTTATTTAAATAAAATAATCCGTAAAAATAATTTAGATTATCCGGTTTTTAGTTTCGCGATCAATAGCAAGGCGGATTTTAAAGCTGACAAAATAGAACTCAAGGCCGGTAAGCTTCATTTCAGGGTAAATGGAAAGGGAAAGTTCGTGCTGAATACTCTGGGCAAGCAAAATATCTATAACGCGCTTGCCGCGATTGCTCTAGGCCGGATTTTAGGTTTTCATTATACGCAAATTTCCGCCGTTTTGCGGAATTTCAATTTTCCCAAAGGCAGGCTGAATTTCTTGAAACTGCGCGGTTTGAATTTTATCGACGATACCTATAACGCTAACCCCTTATCCGTGCGCAGCGCGTTGGAAACATTAAAAGCGACAAGCGTATCAGGCAGGAAGGTTTTTCTGATGGGGGATATGTTCGAATTAGGCGCGCAAAAAGAATCATTGCATAAAGAAATCGCTGGTAGTATAACTAATAGTTGTGACCTTTTTATTGCCTGCGGGAAGTTGGCGCGATTAACGGCTATTTCTGCCAGGCGTAAAGGGTTTAAAAAAGAAAATATATTTTATTGCAAAAATAGTAAACTTGCGCAAGAGTTGGTTTTTAATAAAATCGGCTTACGCGGTAATGACTTAATTTTGGTTAAAGGTTCGCGCGGCATGCGCATGGAAGAGGTATTTAAGGTTTAATGTTTTATAATCTACTATATCCTTTACGGGATTTTGTTTCGGCTTTTAATATTTTTCGTTATATTACCTTCCGCGCGGTGATGGCCGCGCTCACCGCTTTTATCCTCAGCCTTATTTTTGGCCCGATTTTAATCAATAAACTTAAAACTTTAAAGATTGGCGAGAAGATTAATAAGGATGATTCCGCCAAATTAGATGACTTGCACCGCCATAAGCAGGATACCCCCACTATGGGAGGGATACTTATCCTGGGGACGGTAGTTGTTTCTACTTTGATTTGGGCTGACGTAACTAATCGTAATATTTGGATTGTTCTCTTAAGTATGATTTGGCTGGGGGCTACTGGTTTTATCGACGATTATCTTAAACAGGTTAAGAAAAAATCCAAGGGCATCAGCGCCACTGTTAAATTGAGCAGTCAGATCGTGCTCGGGCTGATCATTGGCCTAATCATTCTGCTCGGCGCTCAAAGTAATGTCAAACTGGACCTGCCTTTTTTAAAGGATGTTTCTTTTGATTTAGACGGTTTGTATGTATTATTCGTGATTCTGGTAATTGCTGGTTCTTCAAACGCGGTTAATCTTACCGATGGTTTAGACGGCCTGGCAATCGGAATCGTGGTGATGGTTGCGGTTGCTTTCAGTATTCTTTGTTATGTTTCCGGGAATTTTAATTTAAGTAACTATCTGCTTGTTCCTTATATCCGCGGCAGCGGTGAGCTAGCCGTATTTTGCGCGTCAATCGTGGGAGCGGGTTTGGGTTTTCTCTGGTTTAATTGTTATCCGGCGACTATTTTTATGGGCGATGTCGGTTCGCTTGCTTTAGGCGGGGCGATCGGCACGGTTGCTTTATTGATCAAAAAAGAATTATTGTTGATTATTGTCGGCGGCATATTTGTGATTGAGGCGCTTTCCGTGATCTTACAGGTTGCTTCGTTCAAGTTAACTAAAAGACGTATTTTCAAAATTGCCCCGCTGCACCATCACTTCCAGTTTCTTAATTGGCCGGAAAATAAAGTAATCGTGCGTTTTTGGATCATCGCCGGATTACTTGCTGTGTTGACCTTGGTAACTTTGAAGATCCGTTAAACAATCCTATGCGTAATAGCGGATATTTTAAAAATAAGAAAATCACGATTATCGGTTTTGCCCGTTCAGGGCTGGCCTGCGCTAATCTTTTATATTCTTTGGGCGCTAAAGTGCGCGTATCGGACAGTGCTGATAACCAGCAGACCAGCGCCAACATACTAAAACTTAAATCCCTCGAAATTCAGGTTGAACTTGGCCGGCACAGCAGAGATTTTGTGATTGATAGCGATTTGATTGTTGCTTCTCCCGGCGTGCCGGCAGGGGCAGAACCTTTTATTTGGGCAAAGCAATTAGGCATACCAGTGATCAGCGAGATAGAGGTAGCGAGTATTCTTTGTCCTGCGGAAATTATTGCTGTTACCGGTTCTAACGGCAAAACCACGGTTACCACGCTGATTGGCTTGATGCTTAAGGCTTGCGGCAAGCGCGCGTTTGTCTGCGGAAATATCGGCAATCCTTTCAGCGCTGTGGTGGAAAGTATCCAGCCCGAAGATTATCTGGTTTTAGAAGTGAGTTCTTTCCAGCTTGAAACAATCAGGGAATTTAAGCCGAGGATTGCCCTGATTTTAAATGTCACCCTTAATCATTTGGATCACTATAATAATATGCAGGAATATGCTTTGGCAAAGCAGCGCATATTTATTAATCAGGATAAAGATGATTTTTTGCTGCTTGGCTCTGCTGATCCGGCTTTAGAGAATCTGCCAAAATTAGCAAAGGCAAATGTGGTTTTTTTTAAAAAAGAACCGGGGCTTGATCCTAATCAGGCGGCAGTGCTTTGCGTGGGGAAGATCCTTAAGTTAGACGAGAAAACAGTGAGGAAAGTTTTCCAGGAGTTTTCAGGCATTGAGCACCGTATGGAATTTGTTGCTTTGATCAATGGCGTAAGATTTATTAATGATTCCAAAGCAACTACCGTGGATTCGGCGCTTTGGGCAATAAATAATATCACTTCACCGATCGTGCTGATTGCCGGAGGCAGAGATAAGGGCGTAGATTACAACCTGATCATCAAAGAAGCTGCCGCGGCTAAGATCAAGCAGGCAATTCTTTTAGGTGAAGCAAAAACTAAAATTGCCGCTGCTTTTGATGCTAAAATTAAAACTGAGCAGGCGGATTCTTTGGAAAATGCGGTGAAAGCGGCTTTTGCCAAGGCTTGCCCTGGAGAGTGCGTGTTATTTTCTCCGATGTGTTCAAGTTTCGATATGTTTAAGGATTATGAAGAACGCGGCAGGGAGTTTAAAAGAATAGTTTTAGAACTGGCTAAAAGAAAGTAAAGCTTATGATCAGGCGTTTGCGGATTAGTTTATTCACGGTATCAGTGATTTTAATTTGCATTGGCATTGTGATGATTTACAGCTCCTCGAGCATCTACGCCTGGGAAAAATATCACGACAGTTTCTATTTTTTGAAAAGGCATCTGGTTTTTTTAGCGGTAGGCGGCATTTTAACGTTTTTGGTAATGCTTTTTGATTACCGTTCTTTTAAAAAAATCGCGCGGCCGTTTTTAGGTATTTCTTTATTGCTTTTAGTTTTAGTATTGATTCCGGGGTTAGGCCGCGAAGTAAGCGGCGCTCAACGCTGGTTCAGATTTTATTTTTTAAGTTTTCAGCCTTCGGAATTGGTTAATTTAGCGTTGATTGTCTATATCGCTGATTTTGTTTGTCGTAAAGCCGGTCAGATCAAAACGTTTTTAAAAGGGTTTCTTCCGCCGATTTGCGTTTTAGCAGCGGCATCGGTATTAATTCTTTTACAGCCTGACCTGGGCACAACCATTGCTTTGGGCAGCGTGGCATTAATTATGCTTTTTGTTGCCGGGGTGCGCGGCAGGTATCTTCTAGGATTGATCTTAGCGAGTTTACCGGCGATTTATCTTTTAGTTTTTAGCGTACCTTACCGCAGGGCGCGCGTAATGTCTTTTATCAATCCTTGGGTTGACCCTCAAGGTAGTGGTTTTCAAGTGATCCAGTCACAGGTGGCTATTGGAAGCGGTGGATTCTTCGGCCTAGGTTTGGGCCACTCAAAACAGAAATTGTTTTATTTACCCGCGGCGCACACGGATTTTATTTTTTCGATTATCGGCGAGGAACTTGGGCTTTTAGGCACGCTGGGGATAATTATTCTATTTATGGTTTTTATCCGCCAGGGATTAAGAATTATCAAGAACGCGCCGGATAAATTCGGTTATTTTCTGGCTTTAGGGTTAGTTTTGTTGATTTCTTTGCGGGCGATAATCAATATTTGCGTATCCTGCGGTTTATTTCCCACTAAAGGATTACCTTTACCTTTTATCAGTTATGGCGGTTCATCTTTAATATTGGATATGGTCAGTGTGGGAATTTTAATTAATATAGCGCGCACAGGGGATTATCCTTAATGAAAGTTTTTATTGTTACCGGCGCAAGCGGCGGGCATATTTTCCCCGCGGCAAGCCTTGCGCAATCAATCAAACTGCTCGAGCCTCAAGCAGAGTTACTCTTAATGCTGCCAAAGCGGAGCAAAATATCATTAGGGGCGACAAATTATACTGTTGTTTACAGCAATAGCCCGCGTTTGACTTTAGCGTTTAACCGCGTTTCTATTTTAAGCCTTTATGGATTAGCGAAAGCTTTTTTTGAAGATTTAAAAGTGATGCTTGATTTTAAAGCGGATATCGTAGTTGGTTTCGGCAGCTTGGATTCGCTAGGCATGGTTTTTTGCGCCTGGTTGTTCAGGATAAAGACGGTTATCCATGAGCAGAATGTTATTGCCGGTAAAGCCAATAGGTTATTGGCTAAATTCGTAGACAGAGTCGCGCTATCTTTTGAACAAACCATTGCCGGGCTTAAGGTTAGGCGCGAGAAAATAATTTTAACCGGTAATCCTTTACGCGAGGCTATGAAAATAGTTGAGCCGGAGATTGCCGCCGCGCATTTTAGTTTAAAAAGCGAAAAGTTTACGATCCTTGTTGTAGGCGGCAGCCAGGGGAGCGGTAAAATTAATTCCGTGTTCGCCGACGCTATTACCACGTTGCCGGGAAAAGAAAATTTGCAGGTTATTCATTTAAGCGGTAAAAACGATCGAGAGGCTTTGGTTAACCGCTACACTAATGAAAAAGTAAACGCGCGGGTATTTGATTTTTTTTCCCAGATGCAATTTGCCTACAGCGCGGCTGATTTGGTAATCTGCCGCGCCGGTGCGATCACCATCAGCGAGCTGATATTTTTTAGCCTGCCGGCTGTGCTCTTGCCGTATCCTTACGCTTACGGCCATCAAATGGCAAACGCGAAAGTTTTAGCGGATCAGTCATGCGCGATAATTATCGAAGACGCGAAACTTTCCGGCTTAACTTTAAAAGATGCACTCAGTGGTTTAATTAATTCACCGCAAAAATTAAGCTTGATGCGCCAGGGTTATAAAAAATTTCCAAGTTCAGATGCCGCAGAGAAACTCGCTTTAGAGGTGATAAAACTTGGTGTTTTGTGAATTTAAGTTTTTTTGTAAAAGATTTCAAGGAAATCAATGAATAAAAAGAGCAAGAAAATACATTTTATCGGTATTGGCGGGATCGGCATGAGCGGGATCGCGGGCCTATTCTTAAAACGTGGTTTTAGCGTAACGGGTTCGGATATCAAGGAAAGCCGCGCGACAGGGCAGTTGAAATTAGCAGGCGCGGAAATTTTTATCGGCCATCATCAGGATAATATCCAAAACCAGGACCTAATCGTTTATTCTTCCGCAATTAAATTGGATAATCCGGAGATGCAAGAAGGCAAGAAAAAAAATATCCCCTTGATCAAGCGCGCGCAGGCTCTGGCGCAATTAATGCTTGATAAAACCGCGATTACCATAGCCGGTAGCCATGGCAAGACAACTACGACTTCACTTGTTTCGCATCTGTTGATTGAAGCCGGGCTTTGCCCAAGCGTGGCAATCGGCGGGATACTGAAAAATATTGACGCTAACGCTTGCCTGGGTAAAAGCGATTTCTTCGTGGCAGAAGCCGATGAATCAGACGGTTCGTTTTTACATTATCAGCCGGCGTATTCGATTATTACCAATATTGACCGCGAGCATTTGGATTATTACGGAACTTTTGAGAATGAGCTTAAGGCATTCAGCGATTTTATGAATAAGACGAGCAAAAAAGGCGTGCTTTTTGCCTGTTCCGACGATGCTAACTTAAAACGGATGCTTGCAACGTATTCCGGCAAGTATAAGTCATTTGGATTAGACCCTTCGGCGGATATTTACGCCGCGCAGATCAAGTTTTCCGGGTTGAGTTCCTCTTTTGACTGTTTCCATTCTAAGAAACGCGTAGCTAAGTTTAATTTGGCTTTAGGCGGCGAACATAATATTTCCAACGCTTTAGCTGTGATTGGCCTAGGTTTAGAGTTAGGGATCGATTTGAAAATTATTAAAAAAGCGCTTTTGACTTATCAGGGTGCGTTGCGCAGGCTGGAAATTAAATTCCAGGATGAGCGTTACCTGCTTTTGGATGATTACGCCCACCATCCTTCGGAGATAAAAGCGACTTTAGCGGCATTGGCGAAACTAAAAGCAAAAAGAAGGATCGGTATTTTCCAGCCGCATCGCTATAGCCGCACACAGTTGCTTTTAGAGGAATTCTCAAGAGCTTTTGAAAGCCTGGATATCTTGATCATTACGGATATTTACGCGGCCAGCGAGCAACCGATCGCGGGAATTAACGCCGAGCTTTTATTAAAAAAGATCAAAGAATATTCTCCGGCCAAAGTCGCGCTATATTTACCTAAGCAGGAGATTATCGA
>JALOBQ010000031.1:8325-8907 GCA_023228185.1 Candidatus Omnitrophota bacterium | reverse complement strand
ATCAACTAACAGGCGGATAACCTCTTTTAATTCATCCTCTTTTTGCTCTTTAGCCAGGTTCCAGGGCTTGCTCTCTTCAACAAACTTATTCGCCAAGCCGATTAATTCCCAAATCGCCTCCAAAGCAAGGCTGAAGTTAGCATCCTCAAGCAAAGCGTAAACAGTTGGCCTAAGCTGTTTAATCTTCTCCTGGATCTTTAAGGCTGCCGGATTATTCTTAAAGATATGATAATCTGTTTCCGGTATCGAGCCAGAAAAATATTTCTCGCACATTGTCAGCGTCCGGTAAACTAAATTACCCAGATCATTAGCCAGGTCGCTGTTATAACGCTTGATGATTGCTTCCTGCGAAAAATTCCCGTCTAAACCAAAAGGCACGTCGCGCAAAAGAAAATAACGGTAAGCGTCTAACCCATAAATAGAAACCATCTGGCGCGGGTCCACCACATTGCCCAACGATTTAGACATTTTGCTTTCTCCCATCATCCACCAACCATGGGCAAAAACTTTTTCCGGCAGGCTGATGCCTAAAGCATGCAGCATAATCGGCCAATAAACGGTGTGTTGCCTTAAAATATCTTT
>JALOBQ010000031.1:0-8315 GCA_023228185.1 Candidatus Omnitrophota bacterium | reverse complement strand
GGGCCACCACTGGGAAATATACTTGCCCTGCGCGTCAAAGCTGCCTACGGCGCTGATATAATTCACCAACGCGTCAAACCAAACATATGTCACATGCTCCGGAGCAAATGGCAATGGTATGCCCCAGCTTAAACGCTCACGCGGCCGGGAGATACAAAGGTCGTTTAATTTATTCAGTTCCAGGAACCTTAAAGTTTCCTCATAACGGCTGGCTGGCCGGATGAATTTAGGATTTTCTTTTAAATATTTTATCAGCCAATCCTGATATTTAGATAACTTAAAAAAATAGTTTACTTCCGAAATATGCTCAAGCGGCCTTTTACAATCAGGGCAAAGCCCGTTTTCGGTTTGAGACTCAAGCCAAAATGTTTCACAAGGCGTGCAATACAAACCGGAATATTTATCTTCATAGATATCCTTTTGCTGATAAAGGATTTCCAGCACCCGGCAAACAGTTTGCTTGTGGCGGGATTCAGTAGTGCGGATAAAATCGTCATAAGAAACACCCAAAGACTGCCAGAGCTGAACGAATAAACGGCTTGTTTTATCGACAAAATCCTGCGGGCTTAACTTTTCAAGGTCAGCAGCTTTTTTGATTTTTTGCCCATGCTCATCCGTGCCGGTTAAAAACCAGACATTTTCTTTACCCAAGACGCTGCGTTTATAACGGGCTAGGGTATCGGCGGCAATAGTCGTGTAAGAATGCCCGATATGTGGAGAAGCATTCACATAATAAAGAGGCGTGGTAATATAAAATTTACCGGGCATATTCTTTATCCTTATAGCTTACTTCGATCAAGCCGCCGTCTTCTAAAAGCACGGAAGCTGAACGTTTAAAAACATTCACACTGATCACTTTGCCTTTTCCCTGCGCCGTGTGCAGATGTTCGCCCTCGCGCGGCAAGCCCTTGGCTAATATTTTATAGGTTTCGTATTCATAAGACAAACAACACATCAACCTGCCGCAAAGCCCGGAGATTTTAGGCGGATTCAAAGGCAAGCCTTCTTCTTTAGCCATTTTGATTGTTACCGGTTCAAAATCTTTTAAAAATTTCCTGCAGCAAAGTTCTCTGCCGCATGAGCCATAACCGCCGAACAACCTTGCCTCATCGCGCACGCCGATTTGCCTGAGTTCGATCCTGGCTTTAAAAACTTTAGCCAAATCCTTAACAAGATCGCGAAAATCCACTCTGCCTTCGGCGGTAAAATAAAAGATCATTTTAGAACGGTCAAAAGAATATTCCGCGCGCACCAGTTTCATATCCAGCTTATGTTCCTGGATCCTTTTTTCGCATGAGGCAAACGCTTCTTTAGCTTTTAAGCGGTTATCCTCAATTTGTTTTAGGTCGCCTTCCCGGGCGATACGGATAATTCTTTTCGGCTGCTCCTTGGTATTGCACTCCGTGCAATGGCCATTTTTAGGAGAGATCACCTGGCCGTAATCAGTGCCGCGGTCATGTTCGACAATCACCACCTGGCCTTCTTTCACGATCAAATTACCCGGTTGATAAAGCTGCACATTACCCCAACCGCGCAGTTGCACTAAAATCAAGTTTGCCATAATTGCGCCCCCAGATTATTTAATAAAAGCCTGATATTGATATTACTCTCAAGATACCCGATACTCTCAGAAATTCCTGAACAGATTCCTTCAATCCTGTTAAACGTTAAACGCTGGGCGATTTTAGAGATCTCAGGCGCCCGGTCGGCGTTGATCATCTGATCAGCGCCTAACCCCGCCTTGACTAAATAAACATCCCGCATCGTGGCGGCGAAAAGATTTAAATAAAAACGCGCGTCTTCTTTAGCCGATATTCTAGCAAAACCCTGGCCGGGCTTTGAAGAAAAAACAAAGTTATCCAACAGATCATTCTTTTTTTGCATAATTTGCCCGGCTGATAATTTTAAAGCTTCACCCAAACTGCCTTCGGCGTAAAAAGCTAAAAAATGCGCTGTTTGCGCGTCGCAAGCGTAATCGTTTTTTAATATTAGCTCGAGTTTTTGCCTTGGTAATACGTAAAAACGGATTACTTTACAGCGCGAGGAAATCGTATTAAAAAGCAAGCGCGGCTTGGAAGTTATTAGGATGATCAGGTTATGTTTGGGCGGCTCTTCTAACACTTTTAACAGCGCGTTGGAAGAATCACTGTTCAGCCGGTGCGCGTTATCAATAATAAAAACCTGCATCGCACCCTCATAAGGGCGAAAACTAATCTGTCTCTGCAAAAGCCGCACATCGTCAATCTTGATTTCATCGTCGCCGTTATTGATAATATGCAAATCCGGATGAGCAAGATTGTTTATCTTCAGGCATGACGAGCATTTGCCACAAGGCTCGTCAAAAGAGCTCTCCAGGCAATTAAGCTTTTGGGCGCAGGCAAGCGCCGCCATTTTTTTACCGACCCCATCTGGCCCACTGAAAATATAGCCGCCGGAAAGATGCCTCTGGCGGATGTAATTTTTTAGCGCGCTCACCGCCTGGTCCTGGCCTTTTAAATCTTTAAAAAACATCTTATTTCCTCAATAATTTATTTACCGCGAGCCTGACATTATTCTGGGTAACTTCTTTATTATCTTCAACTTTGATGATTTTAATTCTTCGCGCCTCTTTAGCCGCTAAATCAAGGTAACCATTTCTTACGCGCTGATGGTAAACTAAACTGCGCTGTTCAATACGGTCTTTGGCAAAACGATGCTTTAAACCCTTTTTAACCGGCAGGTCGAGAAAAATTGTCAAATCAGGAGAAATTCCTAATGTGGCGAATTTACCGATTGCCTTGATCAAAGAAATATCCATACCTAAACCATAACCCTGATAAGCGATTGTGGAATCAAGAAACCTGTCACAGACAACAACTTTACCTTTCAAAAGCGCAGGTTTAATCAAATCCGCGACAACCTGGGCGCGCGCAGCCATATAGAGCAAGGTTTCAGCTTGAGGCGAAATTTTGCTCTCAGGATTTAACAAGAGCTCGCGGATTTTCTCGCTGATTTTAACTCCCCCAGGCTCGCGCAAATAAATAGCTTTCACACCTTTTGCTTTAAGATGATCAAAAAGCATACGCGATTGCGTGCTCTTGCCGCAACCCTCCGAACCCTCAAATGTGATAAATTTACCTCTCATTTAATTTTCCTCTTGCGAATGGCTTGTCTTGTTTCTTATTTTTCTTCTATAGTTCTATATTATATATAGAATTTACGGTTTTGTTCTCGCGCTGAAAACTTTTGCCGTCGGCTACGGTTTACTCGTCGCTCTCGGCTTTCTTACGCATCGTGAGGGCCTCCGCTCCTCGTAAATCCTTGCCGACATTTGCCAAAAGTTTTCTAATGCGCTTCGAACAAAAACCGTAAATTAATCTTACCGCGCGAATAAAACTTAAATATAAAATATCAAATAGCACTATGCGAACAACTATAACTTCCTGCGCCAAGTTGTGCCGCTCTTACCATCCTCTAGAATAACGCCTTGCGCTTCTAAATCTTTCCTGATCTTATCAGCTAAAGCATAATCATGATCAAGCCGCGCCTTTAAACGGGCATTAATCGCTTGATTTATTTTAGTATCCTGGGTGACATCGCTATGCTGCGGCCTAACAGATGCAATCCCCAACAAGGCGCATAATTCTTTTAAAACATTTACCGCAGATATCACGAATTTTTCATCAGTGATATTCTTATTGGCAAGATTAACCAATTCAAATATACTTGCCACAGCCTGAGGAGTGTTAAAATCATCGTCCATGGCTTTGATAAATCCGAGCTTGGCATCTTCAATTTCAACCGGCAGCTTATCAAAAGAAAGCTGAGCCGATAAACCGGAGGCCTTATCGAACAAAATGCGCACTCTCTCCAAGGCCTGCCTGGCCTCTTGAACTTTTTCATCAGTATAATCTACCGGATGAGCGTAGTGCGTGAAAAGAAAAATTAACTTTAAAAGATCCGGGTCATGATATTTTGCGATAAAATCATCGACGGTAATAAAATTACCCAGCGATTTAGACATCTTCTGGCCATTGATTGTAAGCAACCCGTGATGGATCCAATAGCGGGCGAATTTTTTGCCTGCGCCTTCGGACTGGGCAATCTCATTTTCATGGTGCGGGAAAATTAAATCAATGCCTCCGCCATGAATATCAAATTCATCCCCTAAAATATCCGAGCTCATCACAGAACACTCAATATGCCAACCTGGCCTGCCCTCTCCCCAGGGGCTTGTCCATGAAGGCTCATTTGCTTTAGCTGATTTCCATAAGGCAAAATCCAAAGGATTGCGTTTATTTTCTTTTGCCGCCACCCTTGTTCCTGATTCCATCTTGTCTAAAGACTGATGCGATAATTTACCGTAATCTTTGGCTTTAGTGATATCAAAATAAACATCGCCCGCGCAAGCATAAGCTTTTCCCTGAATGATCAATCCTTCGATAAAATTGATCATCTTGGGAATATACGCGCTTGCCTTTGGTTCAATAAGCTTATCTCCGGAAGAATCAATATCTAAAGTTTTTAACGCCTGATGATAAGCCTCAAGATAAGTTTCAGCTACAGACCGACAAGCGGTTATTAAATCCTCATGCGGCTTATCTTTTCTTGCTTTATCGATAATCTTATCGTCCACATCAGTGACATTGCGCACAAATTTAACCTGATAGCCTTTAAAACTCAAGTATCGCCTGATCAAATCGAAAATATAAGCGCTGCGCGCATGCCCTATATGCGGGGCATCATAAACAGTGGGGCCGCAGGCATAAATTTTTACCTGATCTTTAGTAATAGGGATAAACTCTTCTTTCTTGCGGGAAAGGGAATTATATATATAGATAGGCATTAAAGGCTTAAGTTTTATTTCTTCTCTAGCTTATCGATCCTGGATTGTAATTCTTCCATTGCTTGCATAATCGGGTCAAGTATATGCACGTGGTCTAAACTAATGTCAATCTTCCTGCCTTCTTGTTTCGTGATCCTGCCCGGCACGCCAACAACAGTAGAATCAGCCGGGACATCTTTGATCACCACGGCGTTTGCCCCGATATATGAATTATCGCCGACCACAATATTGCCGAGCACTTTAGCTCCGGCGCCGATAACAACATTATCGCCGATTGTCGGATGGCGCTTGCCTTTTTCCAGGCCTGTGCCGCCTAAGGTTACGCCCTGATAAAGCAAAACACCATCGCCAATAATGGCCGTTTCGCCGATTACCACGCCCATACCATGATCAATAAAGAATTTTTTTCCGATTTGCGCGCCAGGATGGATCTCAATACCGGTAGCAAACCTGGCAAATTGCGATAAAAGCCGCGCCAAAAAAAATAAACGCATACGGTATAAAAAATGCCCGATACGATAATAAACTAAAGCGTGCACTCCGGGATAAAGAAAAAGCACCTCGAGAAAACTCTTAGCCGCCGGATCTTTGCCCTGAGCTGCCCGGATATCCGAATAGAATAACAAAGAAATCAATGAAACTTTTAAGACAAAAACCGCAAGAATAATCAACAAAACAAAAATTAATAAGTCCATTTTACTTACTCCTTGTAAGCATTACTACAGCCCAGCAAGCAATCGCTTCTTTGCTGCCGGTTGAGTCCAGCCCTTCATTAGTTTTGGCTTTAATATTCACGCTACTTTCAAGAATACCTAAATAACCAGCGATATTCTTTTTGATCTGTTTTTTAAACGGCAAAAGCGGCGGTTCCTGCGCGATCACCACAATATCAAGATTACCGATTTCAAAACCCATTTCTTTTACTTTGATATTTACCTGCTCAAGCAATTTAACGCTGGATATTCCCTGATAACGGGCATCAGTATCCGGGAAATGCTCCCCGATATCACCCAAACCAAGCGCTCCAAGTAAAGCGTCGCATAAGGCGTGTAACAAAACATCGGCGTCAGAATGCCCTAAGAGGCCTTTAACATAAGGAATCTCTAAACCGCCTAAAAATAACTTACGGCCGCTAGTTAATCGATGGATATCGTAACCTAACCCTATTTTATATTCCATAGACGTTTACCTTTTTTGGCTAAGCTTTCGGCAATCAATATGTCTTCGGCGGTAGTGACCTTAATATTAGCGTAAGAACCTTTAACCAAATAAACCTTTGCCCCTGTTTTCTCAACTAAACTCGAATCATCAGTTACAGAAAATTTGCCAAATGCGCGAAAAGCGCGTTTAATCAAAGAATACTCAAATACTTGCGGCGTCTGGATCTCCCAAAGCAAATCGCGCTTCAATGTTTGGCACACCTCAAGATTCTTTGTCGCGGCCTTAATTGTCGCTTTTAAAGGCACTGCCAAAACCGCGGCTTTGCTTTTAGCGGCTTTGTTTATTAACGCGCTAAGTAATTTCTCGTTAATAAAGGGCCTGCCGCTGTCATGAATTAAGACCAAGCCCTGACACTGCTTAAGTTTGGCTAGGCCGTTTCTCACGGAATCCTGCCGCCTGGCTCCGCCTAAAACTACCTGCTCAACTTTTTTTAAACGATAACGCTTGATCAACCGCAAGATCGCTTGCCGGTTAGCCGGGTTTACCACCACAGTGATCCCACTAATCTGATGATGCTTTTCTAAAACCAAAAGAGAATAAAGGATCATCTCTTTACCGGCAATCCGGATCAAAGGCTTGCTCAGTTTTGATTTCAACCTCAAACCAACGCCCGCGGCAAGTAATATCGCGTTAACTATCATTTCTCAAGTTTAGTGAAAATCATTCTTCCCGCCTGAGTCTGCAGGACGCTGGTAACAGATACGCGCACTTCCTGGCCGAGCAGCTTGCGGGCGTCTTCTACCACGACCATTGTCCCGTCGTCAAGATAACCGATTGCCTGATTATGCTCTTTGCCTTCCTTAACTAATTTTAAACGCATCTCTTCGCCGGGGAAAACCACCGGCTTAAGCGCATTAGAAAGTTCATTAATATTTAAGACCTTGATCCCCTGGATACTGGCAACGCGGTTAAGATTAAAATCTACTGTCAGGATCTTTGCGTCCATCAGTTTAGCCAGGCGGACTAATTTCGCGTCAACCTCAGTCATATCCGCGAAATCTTCTTCATTAATCGTGATCTCCATACCCGGCTCTTTTTGAAGGTTATTCAAGATCTCTAATCCTCTTCTACCTCTCTGCCGTTTGATCGGATCAGTAGAATCGGCAATCTGCTGCAATTCGCGTAAAACAAATTTAGGGATCACCATTCTTCCGCCGATAAACCGCGTCTTACAGATATCCACGATCCTGCCGTCAATGATCGCGCTGGTATCAAGAAGAATGATATCACTGCCCTGATCCTGCCGGCGCAAGCGCACATAAGGAATGATAATATTAAACTCATCTTTACCGCGTAAAGCCATTACCATCCCCAGATAACAAAAAACAAGCGTTAAGCCCACGCGGATACGCGAAAGCATACCAGCGTCCATTGCCGCCAGGCTAAAAGCATCGCCGACTAATTTCGCCATAATTAAACCCAGGATCAGCCCGAAGACCGCGCTGGAAAGGCCGCTTACGGATACTTTACGTAAACCTAATTCCAAAACGATCATCAATAACGCTGCCAAACCGCCGATTGCCATACCGATTACGCCGGAATTGTTCAAAGCCATTGCCTGATAACCAATAACCATGCTTCCTAAAATAAATAAAAGACGCGCTAATAGCAAATTCATTAATTTACCTCCTTGGCCTTTTATATAAATAAAATTCCTAAGGCCTCTTTTAAAGAAGACACCGGAATAATTTCCATATCAAAATTTTCCGTCTTGATATTTTTAAAGCTGCTTTTAGGCAATAGGCAATGCTTAAACCCTAATTTCTGCGCCTCATTTAAGCGCAGTAACGGCTGAGCTATGCTTCTTACCTCGCCGGCAAGTCCAACTTCTCCTAAAACAACAGTTTGCGGCTTGATTTGTTTTTCTTTGAACGCTGAAGCAACCACACTGCAAACCGCCAGGTCTGCCGCCGGATCAGTGATCTTTATACCGCCTACGATATTCACAAAGATGTCATCCGAAGATAACGCCAGGCCAATGCGTTTTTCCAGCACCGCAACTAATAAGGCCAGTCGGTTAAAATCAAATCCCTGGGCCTTACGCTGAGGATAACCGAAATTCGAACGCGTGACTAACGATTGGATCTCCACCAAAAGCGGCCGCGTCCCTTCTAATACTGAAGTAACGACAGAACCAGAAACATTCGCCGGCTTCTCCGATAAAAATATTTCGGAAGGGTTTCTTACTTCCATCAGCCCGCAAGCGCTCATTTCAAAAACCCCGATTTCATTGGTAGAACCAAACCTGTTTTTTACCGCCCGCAAAATC
>JALOBQ010000030.1 GCA_023228185.1 Candidatus Omnitrophota bacterium | reverse complement strand
TGAAAGCGCGCCGTAAGTATTACAGCATAATAACGCATAGGGCGAAACAGGCGCTTCCATGCCGCCGCCTAAAATTACATTCAATTTATTTTTCAATAATACTTTTTTACCATAGCCTAAAGCCATTAAGGAACTCGCCCGGTCAGCCACGACAGTTTTACTGAAACCTTTGATCCCGTAATAAATAGAAACCTGGCCTTGCGGGGCGGCAGGAAACCAGGCGCTTGCCATATAAGGAGAAACACCTTCGCGGCCCTCCAGATAAAGGTCCCTTAATTCTGTTTCCGCGTATAACCATCCGCCGATAGCGTTACCCAAAAAAATACCCACTAAATTAGGGTCTTCTTTTTTAATATCCAGGCCGGCGTCGATTAAAGCCAATTCGCTGGCAACCAGCGCCATATGGGAAAAAGCGTCAATTTTTTTTAATAACCTTTCGGAGATATGGCTGTATTTTTCCAGATCGTCAATTTGTCCGGCGATATGCGTGGGGTATTTGGAAGCGTCAAAACGGGTAATTTCTTTGATAAAAGGCCTGCCGCTTTTAATATTCGCCCAGAATTGCCGTTTGCCGATTCCTGAAGGGCTGACTAAACCGATACCGGTAATTGCTATTTTTTCCATTATCCACCGAACCTTTTCAAGACAAGCGAAGAATGTATGCCTGAAAAACCACTGCTTGTTTTTAAAATAATATCCACTTTCTTGGCGATTGCCTGATTGGGGATATAAAATAAATCACATTGCGGGTCCTTTTCCTCCTGATTTATCGTCGGAGGCAGGATATTGCGCTCAAAGATCAAGGCCGCCATCGTCATCTCGATCGCGTTTGCCGCAGCTAACGGATGGCCGATCATCGACTTAAACGAACTAATCGGCAGCTTATAAGCGTAATCTCCGAAAATC
This sequence comes from Candidatus Omnitrophota bacterium, assembly GCA_023228185.1. Classification (GTDB taxonomy): domain Bacteria; phylum Omnitrophota; class Gorgyraeia; order Gygaellales; family Profunditerraquicolaceae; genus JALOBQ01. Next base: position 8,538 of record JALOBQ010000030.1, on the reverse strand, counting down.
GTTTTATAAGCGCTGGTTTCAAAAATATCATTCATCCGCGTGCTCGAGCCGTGGGCATTGATATAATCAACCTGCGCGGGTTTGACTTGCGCGTCTTTTAAGGCTAAACCGATACAAGTTTCCATGGCTTTTCCGTCGGAAGGCAGGTCAGTCATATGAAAAGCATTACAGCTTGTGCCAAAGCCTAAAACCTCGCAATAGATTTTTGCCGAGCGTTTCAAGGCGTGCGTTAATTCCTCTAAAACCAAAATCCCGGCGCCTTCGGATAAAACAAAACCGTCGCGCTTATTATCAAACGGCCGCGATGCTTTTTCCGGCTGGTCATTACACACCGAAAGTACGTTCACCACGTCAAAAGCTCCGAAAGTAATCGGCGTCAAGGGCGCTTCAGCAGCGCCGCAAATCATTACGTCTTGTTCTCCATCCTGAATTGTTTCTAAACCAAAACCGATCGCGTCAGTTCCGGCGGTGCAGCCGGTGGAGATCGTATTACAATTGCCCTTTAAGCCGTAACGACTGCTGATCTCAATCGACGGCGTATTAAACATTGCCGCGTCATAGAGGTCAGGCCGCACGCAAGACGGATCAATTGGTTTACGGCCGTTTTCGGTCACAAGAGCAAATTCCTCTTCCATATATTTCGTGCCGCAGATGGCATTTGCCAGGCATACGCCGACGCGTTCAGGATCCTCCCGCGATAAATCAATTTTACTGTCTTCAATAGCCATTTTTCCTGCGACAACGCCAAATTGCACGTAACGGTCCATACGTATCATTTCTTCGTGGGTTAAACCCAATTTAAAAGGGTCGAAATCGCGCACCTGGGCGGCAATTTTAGTATGAAACAGAGAGACATCGAAATTATCCACTTTGCGGATAGCGCACACGCCGTTAGAAAACCCCTTCCAGGCGTTTTCCTTACCAACACCATTCGGAGAAATCGTTCCTACTCCGGTGATCACTACTCTGCGTTTAGCCATATTAACCTTTCGCTTTTTCCCGGGAGACTTTAAAAACAATATTTCCACCATCGGGGCAGGTTACCGTATCCACCCCGTCAGGATCAGGCATAAAAAAGAATTTCGCGCCGAAATTCAAAGCAAATAAAGCCGGAAAAGCCGTATGAAACGCCGCGCCGCAAAATCCCGGGATGCATTTCAAACCGATAGTTTCCCATTTATCCCCTACCTTATAACCAAAAGCGCATTTACCTTTTGTTTTCACTACCTCAATGACCATTTTTTTAGGATCCGGGCCCTTGTGCTGCGGGTCTTTAGGCAGATTTTCTACCGCTCCGTTTTTATCCAGGATTTCAGCTTTGAATTCAAGTTTTCCGCCATCCGGGCAGGTCACTAAAAGCGAGCGCTGGTTATCCCGGAAGCCAAACTTAGCGCCAAAACTTAAAGCATAGATCGTCGGAAAAAGCGCGTGCGCCAGCCCTAAACAGAAATGTTTCGGCGGATGCGTAAAATCCTGCAGGATTATCTCTTCGCCTACTTTATAGCCGTGATAACACTCTCCAAAAACCTGCGTGACAGTAAGTTTTAATTTTGGAAAAGGCGTATTTACTTGGTCCATTTTAGAATACTCCTTCAAGATTCTTAAATAATTCTTCCTTGCTGAAAAATTTACCGCTCTTTTCAACCTGATGCACAAGTTCAACCAAAATTTTGTTTATTGGCGCCGGCATATTATTTACTTGCGCCAAGCGGACAAACTCGCCATTTAAATAATCGACCTCAGTGATTTTTTTACGTTTGATACTCTGCAAAATAGAGCCGTAAAGAGGTTCTTTGCTCAAAGAACACATCATATTGGAGAAAATTTTTACTGCCTCATCCTTTGGTAAAGAAAGCAAACGGATAACATTCTCAATAGAAAACCCCGGCAGAGAAACCAATTTGATACCGGCTCTTCTTGCAATCTCAAAGCATTCCTTCCAGATAGCTAAACTGACACGGCTGATCTCTAAATCTTTAAAAATCTCCTGCATACTTAATCCCAAAATCGCCGGCAGGCAATTATTCAGATTAGCGAAGATTTTCACGTATTTCATCCCTTTGATCTCTTCGCTAATGATCGTCGGAAAAGCCTGATCTAAAACTTCGCTTATCTTTACCGTCTCGGCAGATGGTTTAAAACCGAAAAACGACCCCAGCACAAGGCTGCCTTCAAAATTATGCGAAACCTTACCCGGCTCTAAATATGTCGCCCCAAAGATCACGATACCAGAAATAATATCAGCGGGCGCGATATATTCAGCCGCTAAACTTTCGGCGGCAACGCCATTTTGAATTGTTAATACTTTTGCCCCGCGGATAAAATTAAGATTATCTTTTAAGGCAGTTTCGACATCCGGTATTTTTGTAGCCAGTACCACTAACTCAGGTTTGCTATTTAACTTATCGGAAATAGGGATCGCTACGTTAAAATTACCACGCGAACCGCTGATACAAAGACCGCTGGATGAAATTGCTTTTAAAGTATCATTTCGGCCGACTAAAGATACGTCTTCGCCTTTTATTTTAAGGTAACCTGCCAAAAGACAGCCGATCGCGCCGGCGCCGATAACTGAAATACGCATTAATTATTTCCTTGGAAAACCGTAGGCTTTATAATTAAACCCATTTTGCTCTAATAAACGCAGCATCATACTGTAAAAAGGAGAAGGCACATCGGAAAAAAAAGCTGAAACTACATCCTCATCTTCAACCTGGTTGCTTTTACGTTTGCTGGCGTTGATTTCCGCTTCCTGAATAACCACGGATTCGGTAATATGCCTATGGAATACTGGTATTTTAGAAATCAAAACCTTGAATTTTTTTTCCGTGCTGATTTCCCAAATCATATCTTCCTCTTTTTAGGCAATATATATATTTATCACTATGGCTTACATCAGGTTATGATAGAGTCCGAACAGATCTATCAAATCTATTTGATATTATGCAATACAGGCAAAACAGGCCAAATTTATCAATATGCCTAAATATAATAGTAAAATTTTACTATATTATTTTAGTAAAAGCTACTCTTTTTGTCAAGCGAATTAATATTCTCTCCAGGCAAGAACCTTATTTGTTGCGGGATGTATCGTGATTGAATAGTGCACGCCTTTGGCAGCGCCGAACTTAGGAATAACATTAAAACGCAAAAACTCCGATTTTACGTCCAGCCAGTTAGACAAGCTGATTAAATTTTGCTCCTGGCGTAATCCTAAAGAAACTAACTGATTTATATCGGTAATTAATGTTGAGATACTGGTAATGCCGCGCTCTTCTTTGAAACCTTCCGGCGCGTTTTCCGGCAAATCAATTTTATGCTCTTTACGAAAAGTCAAAATCGCCTCCACCGCTTCTTCATCTACGCCTAACGCTAAAAGCACTTCTTTACTTGCCGTATTCACATTAATCTTACCACTGCCATAAATAGTTACCATATCCTTAAAAAGCCGGAAATTCTCCGGCTTAATATCTTCAACCAGAAGCACTTCATTAATTGACTTAAAAGGCCGCAATCCCGAATCAATAATGCTTTTTGCCAAATCCTCGTCTAATCCGGGAAGCCGTTGAAGCATTTCCTGAGTAGCCAGGTTCAGGTTGATCAACCCGCTTTCATCGATTACCCGGCTGTTCTCAGCGTCAAGATGGTCAACAAAATAATATTCATATGAATTACCGCCGCAGAACTCCACTTTCGATGCCGTTGCAAGTTCGGTTAATGTATCATAACCTGGGGTAAAGTCCTGCAACCTTTGAGCAAACACGGTTTTTACCGCGGCTTTTGCTACCGGCAAGGATAAAACAAACCGACGGTAAGCGGAAACAAATTTTATCTCCTGAAAAACAAGGCCGCTTAAACCTAAACCCAGTATGGAAAGCACCATAATAATGCCTAAACAAAGAACTAAAACACTCCCTTGTTTAGGCAGTCGGCAAAAATACGGTTGTGACATAATCCTTTCCCCGATTGGTAATAATCAATTTAACGGCAACAGGCTGGTCTTTTAAATCATATTCCTTTTCCCAAACATATTTATTTTTCTTCAGGTCCAGATAATAATAAAAAAACTGCGCATTTTCAATATTTTTTAAAAAAGTCGAGCGCTCTGTTTTTAATTCCCCGCCGAATTCGCTTTCCTGAGCGATAATTTCGCTTAATTTATCAACCTCGCGGATAAATGATTGCGTGGATCTATCAAAATAATAAGTTATCCGGCAGGGGAATTCGTTCTGCGTCCCGGAAAAACTCAATTTCGCGGGTTTTCCGGCAAAAAGCTGTTTTCTGCAAGCAATGGATTCGCGCAGTTCACGGGAGAATTTTTCTTCTTTGAGCAAGAACTTCTGCAATGTCAGATCGATTTTGTTTGCTTTACGCAGGACTTTTGCGCCGCTTGCAAATGTGGAATAAACCGCGATGCTGATTACGGAAAATATGGCAACCGAAATGAGCAATTCCACCAGCGTAAAAGCGGCCGGTTTAAATTGATTCTTTCTGCCTAAGCAGGTATGTGGAAAAAGTAACATTTTTTTCGGCCATTTGCTCCTGCCATTTGAAAGTCAGGCAGGCTTGAACAAGCAGTTTAGCCAAACTCTCCGGCTGGGACAATCTAGAAGTTTCCAAAGTGTAATCGTATTTTTTGCCTATTGATTCCAAGGTACTTTCAGTTAAAAAAATATCCAGCCCTTGTTTCAAGCTGGACAATTCTAAAGCATCTAATTTTTCTTTCCCCAAAGTTAGTACCTGGATATTATTCTCAATACTATTGATCCCCCGAATTGCCGCCAGGTATGAATTAGCTACCACCGTAAGGCCGATGCCTAAAATCAACACACTGAGCATTATCTCAACTAAAGTAAAACCTCTGCTCAGATTATTATTCCCAGTTTTTAACATCATCGTCTGAACCTGAATTACCGTCTTTACCAGGTGAATATAAATCGTAACTATCCGAATTATGCTCGCCGGGGCATTTATAAATGTAGACTTTGCCCCATGGATCAACCGGTATTTTCTTTAAATACGGCCCGCGCCAATTCTCCGAGCCAACACCCGGACGGCTCTTTAGATAATCAAGGGTTTCCGGGTAAGTACCCATATCCATCTCATAAAGGTCTAAAGCAAGCGGAATGCTGGAATTAATATCTGTCTTTGCCGCCTGAATGCGCGCCTGTTCAGATCTACCGGCAAGTTTTGGCACGACCATCGCCGATAAAACACCCAAAATTACCACCACCAACATCAATTCAATTAAAGTAAAAGCTCTCTTCATGGCAACCTCCTTAATCAATGGCTAATTTTAAGAAAAAGCAACCCCTAATATTGTCGCTTCAATTTTTAACACGCTACCGGAATCATCTTTAGCGCTTAAAGAAAGCTTTTCCGCTTGCAAAAGTATATTTGAATTCTCTAAACCGGCAAGGAAATCCAAAACATTCTTTAGCTGGCCCTCGGCGCGTAAGCTGATATGAAAAAGAGTAACCGAGCCCTTCTCTTTTGTCACGCCGGAACTGTTCATATCCTGAATCTGCAGCTTGGCTTTTCTGGCTTCCGCCTCGATCCTGCTCATTACCATCGCCGCCTTATCCTCGTCAGTGCCGCTTAAGCTCAAATAGCCCTCAATCTGCTTTTGCGCTTTTAAGATTTCCAGGCGGTTATGTTCCAAAGCCATATATCTACGCATCAAGGCTTTTGACATGGCTATCTCTTGAGAATAGATATTGGCATTCTCATAGATCGGGCCGAAAACAAAATGTTTCAGCACAAAGAAAATTAAAATCAGGCCGGTTAAAATTAATAAAATCTTTTCCTTTTTGTTTATTTTTTTCATTTTACGACGATTTCAAAATCAACCACATCTTTATCTTTAATTTTACGCCGGCGCGTGTAACGATTCTGCGCGCCTTTAAAAGTCTCCGACCTGCTTAAAGTATTGGCAAAACCTAAAATATCCGGTATCTGCAATGCATACCCGCGGAAGGAAAGTGCCTTTTTCCATTCCCAATTAAAGCTTGTAATCATAATACTACTCGGGCATAACTGGCTTAATTCGTATAAATAAGAAGCCGCGGAGTCAGCCGACGCGGTGTATTGTTTGGCTACCTTAAGCTTATTAATAATCTCTTCTAATTCTTTGGAATCTTTTGCCTGATCCTGAACTTTTGTTTTTAACAAAGCGGCATACGACTGTTGTTGGGCAAGCCTGGTCAGTCCAATCACCCCCAGCATAACCAGTATGAAAACCAAAGAAATCCCTAAAATAATCAGCTGCTGGACCTTTACCTTTATCTCTTTCTTAATCTGCAGTTCAGGGACAATAAATTTGATATCCTCTTTGGCGACATGATAATTAAAACCTAAAATCGCGCTTAAGGAAATGCCTTTAAGATTACTCGAAGCAAAACTTTCATACTCTTTAGTGGAAACATACTGTGCCTTTAAATTAGGCCCCATCGCCACAATACCTTCGATAAGCACAAGCAGAGAACTCGCGGCGCCAGTAAGAAATATCTTTTCCGGCTTTGCCTCCGGAACCTCATTGTTTAAGGCGGCGATTGCCTGTTTTAATTCAACCGTGAACCTTTCCTTTTCCTGTTCGCTTTTAAGTTGGTCAAAACCCTGGGCAATTACCACGCTGGAGGCTAATTTCTGTTTATGCACTAGGATCAAGTCGCTGTAATTGCTATCAATATCCAGGATCATATATGAGGCGTTTACCGGCGATTTATCTTTAAGCGCCTCAGAAACATAATGCACCAGCCCTTGAGAACTCATCAGGATGGATTCCGGGAAAAGGTTTACCGGCCCAAAAGAACTAACCACATTATGGAAGACACTTTTCAAAGCTACCGCTAAAATCAGATGGCTGTTGCTGATGCCGTCAAAACCTAAATTTTGGTATGACCAGCAGATATCTTCTTTATGGTAGGGGATCTGACGGATAAGATAAAACCCCAGCATTTGCTCCAACTCTTTTGTGTCTTGGGAAGGTAAATCCACGCGCCGGACAGTGATTTTATTACGGCTGAGCACCACACAAACTTCAGTATCTTTGCCGGGCCTATTCTGTTTAAGCACGGAGTTTAACGCCGCAATTATCGTCGCCGGATCCTGGTTGATCAACGGCTCCACGGAGATTTTTTTCTCCACGACAACCTTTAACCAACGCTCTGAAATTTCTATGACAATCTTTGTTTTCATATATTGTTTAAGTAGCCGTCAGGCTGCTCATATTAAATATCGGCAATAACATCGCGATTACCATCGCCCCGATAATCACTCCTAAAACCAGAATTATCGCCGGCTCGATAAGCGAACTGACAGTTTTGAGATCCGCCTCAATCTCATCTTCGTAGGAAGCCGCGATATCGGCAAGCACTACATCCAGCCTGCCGCCTTCTTCACCGACGCGGATCATCTGCACGAAAAGATCCGGGAAAATATTGAATTTACCCAAGGCTTCCGAAAAACTTACGCCTTCGGAAATATCCTTGCGCACCAATTCTAATTGCTGCGCGTAAATCGGATTGCCGATCAAAGCTGAAGCGTCTTTGAGCGCGGTAAGCAGGTTCACGCCGCTTTGCAAAAGCAAAGATAAACTCCTGGAAAAATTAGCCACTGATTGTTTATAGATAATATCTTTAGCGATCGGGATACGGTATTTTAAACGGCTAAACGCGCTTTCCTGGCCGGGCTTCTTGAATCTTAAATAAAATACCAGTGCAATAACAACAAGTATGATATATATCCAATTATTTTTAAGAAAACTTGAGATATCCAATAATATACGCGTCGGTAACGGTAATTCCGATTGAAAATCCTCGAACATCGCCGCCAGTTTCGGCAGGACAAAAGTAAGCATCACAAATACCGCGCCGGCGCCTACCACTGACATGAATATCGGATAAGCAAGCGCCTGCTTAACTTTTAGTTTTAGGTCCTCCAGGCGGCGCAAATAATCCAAAAGCTGAATTAACGCTTCCTTAAGTTTGCCGGTGGATTCACCGGTATGAATGATATTCACGTAAAGCCGCGGGAAATATTGCGGGTAATAGCTCAAGCAGCCGGAAAACGACTCGCCATCCTTGATTCTTTTAATCAGATCGCCCAAAAGTGATTTTTCCACCTGAGTGGTGGAATTTTTTTCTAAAAGCCTCAAAGCATTCAAAAGTTCAACGCGGGAGTTAATCAGGCTATAGAGCTTCTGGGTGAATAAGACTAACTGCTTTGACCCCCATCTGCCGGATTTTAGTTTAAGGCTTGCTGCTGAAGGCGCGTTAGAAGGAATTGGCTCAAGCGGTTCTAAAGAAAGTGTTACCAGGCCTTTTGCCTGGAGTTCTTCAAGCACCTGTTCAATATTCTGGCCTTCGATGCGGCCCTCAACAATCTCATTAAGATTTTTTTTAGCCTTATAAACAAATTTCATCTCATACCCCACTGTCCAGAGGAACTTGGACCCTGTTTCCAGCTTGAGTTGGACCCTGTTTCCAGGTCAACTTGGACCCTGTTTCCAAATTATTCCATTTCAACGACGCGCAGAAT
>JALOBQ010000029.1 GCA_023228185.1 Candidatus Omnitrophota bacterium | reverse complement strand
GCAAAGAATCATCGTTATAAAGTTTAAAATAGGGCTTAATCTTTTCTTTTAATTGAGCGTAATCTTTCAAGTGATACAAGCATTCGATTATTTTGAAAGCCGCTTCTTTAGCTTGAGGTTCACGAGGGAATTTTTTCTCTAATGTTTTAAAATTTTCCAAAGCCTGGGAGTAATCCTGCGTTTGAGAAAAAACCCAACCCAAAGAATAATAGGCGGCAGGCGCGTAAGCCGAAGCCGGAAATTCCGATAAAAGCTTTTTGTAAAACTGGACAGCTTTATTAAAATCATTTGCTTTAAAATGCAGTTCCGCTATCCAATAATAAACAGCATCCAACAAATTAGCGCTTTGTGAATTATTTGCAAGAGCTTCTAGTTTCTTTAAAGCCTCAGAAAAACGATTCTGATGAAAATAACATTGAGCGATAAGCAGTTCTGCATCGGCCATATGTGTTGGATTCGGCGCGCCAGTCAAATAACGTTCAAGCAAACCCATGCTTACTTCGTAAAAACCATCTTCAAACGCCTTCTTACCCAAGAGAAGCGCTTCATCGGTATCAACGGCTTCAGCACAAAGATTAAGCGTAGAAATTAATAATATAATAATAATCAAAAATATTTTACGCATATTTATTATGAATTAAATCTAACGCTTTTCTAGAATATCTTTTAGAAATTGGCCTGTGTAAGAACGTTTAATATCAAGCAGTTCTTCCGGGCTGCAAGCGGCGACAACCTCACCGCCCTTATCTCCGCCTTCCGGGCCTAAATCAATAATGTAATCGGCGCATTTGATTACTTCTAAATTATGCTCAATAACAATCACGGTATTGCCGAGGGCAACCAATCTTTGTAAAACAGAGACTAACTTTGCCACATCGGCAAAATGCAAACCAGTCGTAGGCTCATCAAGAATATAAACTGTTCTTCCGGTTGAGCGTTTGCTTAATTCCAGAGAAAGTTTGATCCTCTGGGCTTCACCACCGGAAAGAGTTGTCGCGGACTGGCCAAGCTTAATATAACCTAAACCGACATCATAAAGATAGCTAAGGATATTCTTAATCTTCGGAATATTGGCAAAAACATCCAACGCTTCTTCGACAGTCAAATCCAGGCAATTAGCAATTGACAGGCCCTTATATTTTACTTCTAATGTCGCTTCGCCAAATCTTGATCCTTTGCAAACGTCGCATTTCACATAAACATCCGGCAGAAAATGCATTTCAATTTTCCTAATTCCGTCGCCACTGCAGGCTTCGCACCTGCCTCCTTTAACGTTAAAAGAAAACCTCCCCGGTTTATACCCACGGCTGCGCGCCTCAGGAAGCTGCGCGAAAATTTCACGAATATGGCTAAAGAGCCCCGTGTAAGTCGCCGGATTCGAGCGCGGCGTCCGCCCGATAGGCAGCTGATCCACGATAATTACGTGATCAACCTCATTTACCCCGTTAAGGCGGCTGAAAGCGCCGGGAGTATCATTTACTTTATAAAGCTTGCGCCTTAAAGCTGTGTAAAGAATATCATTAACCAATGTGGATTTACCTGAACCGGAAACTCCCGTAACAACCGTGAATGTCCCCAGGGGAAATTTAACATCGATACCTTTAAGATTATGTTCGCAAGCATTGATAATTTCCAGGCATTTTTTCTTGCGCCAATCCTGCCTGTTTGGCGGTAAAGCGATTTGCGAGAGGCCATTTAAGTAACGCGCAGTTAAAGAATCTCTGCTCTTTAATAATTCCTTACCGTTGCCGGAGAAAATTACCTCACCGCCAAAGTTACCCGCTCCCGGGCCAAGGTCAACTAGATAATCAGCCCTGCGAATGGTCGCTTCATCATGTTCAACGACAATTAAGGTATTGCCCAAATCCCTTAATCTTTCAAGCGTAGCCAGTAATTTTTCGTTATCCTTCTGGTGCAAACCAATACTCGGTTCATCAAGGACATAAATTACTCCCACTAAACCCGAGCCAACCTGCGTAGCCAGGTGTATCCTTTGAGCTTCTCCTCCGGAAAGTGAAGCGCTTTTTCTATCCAGGGTCAGATAATCCAAACCAACATCGATACAAAATTTTAGTTTTTGAGAAATCTCTTTAAGCAACTGGCGGGCGATTAACTCTTCTTCAGTAGTCAATTTAAGGTGATTGAAAAAATCAAACGCGGCCGCCACAGAATAACGGCTCACCTCCCAGATATTTTTCTGGTTTATTCTTACGGCAAGGCTTGAACTTTTAAGGCGTGCTCCATGACAAAGCGGGCAAGCCGATGTAGACATAAATTTGCTTATCTCTTCTTTAAGATAATCGCTGTCTGACTGGTTAAACAACCTTTTTAGATGCGGGATCACCCCTTCATAGGCTTTACTGCCGATAATCTTGTCGCAACCATAGAGTATCTCTTTCTGCGTTTTTTTACTAAGCGATTTAAATGGCGCATCCAGGCTGAATTTCAAGCTCGCGGATAATTCCCGGATCAACCAACGGTAATAAAGTATATACCCGCGGCCGCCGCGCTTCCAACAGGCAATCGCGCCCTGATTAATACTTTTATTTTTATCCGGAATAATCAAATTAACGTCAAATTCAAGCTTTACGCCTAAACCATTGCACTCAGGGCACGCTCCGTAAGGAGAATTAAATGAAAACACGCGCGGCTGCATTTCAGCGTAACTTATCTGACAATCCGCGCAGGCGTATTGCTCGCTGAAAACCGTATCCGGTATCCCGGAACCCGAAATAATCAAACGGCCTTTTGACGTGAAAAGTGCAGTCTCCACTGAATCAGTTAGCCTCTTTTTCATTTGCGCTTTTATAGTCAGCCGGTCAACTACTACTTCAATAGTATGCGCTTTATACCTGGCGAGCTTGATTTTAGCGGGTAATTCATAAAATTTACCATCAACCCGGCAACGTATGAAGCCTGCCTTCTGTATCTGATTAAATATTTCCAGGTGTTCGCCTTTTTTGCCGCTAATCAGGGGAGCTAAAATCTTTATCTCGCTATTTAAGGGCAGTTTCAATATCGCTTCCACAATTTCTTGGGCGGATTGCCTTTCTACCGGCTTACCGCAGCGATAACAATGGATTTTACCGATGCGGGCAAATAACAACCTCATATAATCATAGATCTCTGTTTGCGTGGCAACGGTAGAGCGCGGATTACCGGTAGCCGCCCTCTGCTGGATGGCGATAGCCGGAGATAACCCTGAAATAAATTCCACATCCGGCTTTTCTAACTGGCCTAAAAACTGGCGGGCATAGCTGGAAAGACTCTCGATAAACCTGCGCTGGCCTTCGGCGTAAATCGTATCAAAGGCTAAGCTGGATTTGCCTGAACCGGAAAGCCCGGTAACGACAATCAGTTTATTGCGCGGCAGGTCAAGGTTAATGCCTTTAAGGTTATGTTCTCTGGCTCCGCGGATAATAATAAATTCACTTTGCATTTTTTATTTTTGCGAAACGCAATTACCCATATTGATGATTAAAACGGGATAATATGGCTGGCTTGAAGTAAAAGAAAACTTACCGGATCATAGATATTATAGAAGATAAAAAACCGCTGAAAATTTAAACAATCAAAAAATGATAAACAAATTACTATCGCAAAGATCCAAACATTGGCGCGTAGAGGAAAAACCCTCTGAGTAATTTTGCCTAAAGCTAAAACTGCCAATAATCGAATAGGCGCGTCAAGAAAAATTACGTAACGCACATTCTTGGTAAAAAAGTTAAAAAAGAACAACCCCAAAATAATCACCAAAGAAAAATAAACAGCTATTCGATTATTCTTTGTTTCAAAGAAATTTGCCGCTATAAAACCGATTGCCAAAATCAGCACAAACGGTGAGAGCAGCATATAGTCGATCAAATAACGAAACCATGGCCCAGAACCAAAATTCAAAGCGTAAAGATTATTCGCCGGAGAATTTAAGATTATTTTTACGGTGCTTAATAGGTACCCTGCGCAGCCTAAAGATAAATAAATCAGGCCGCTGATAAATAACGGCGCAAATATTACAAAACAATATTCCTTTAAATAGACTTTCTCTTTTAAGATATAATTTTTATAAGCCAGATAGATTATGAAAAATAAAGAAAATAAAATGAACGTTTCTTTGACCAATATGCTAAAAGCGAAGATAAAAATAAAAAGAATAAGTTTCTTTTTGCTTTTATCCTGCAAGTAATCCCAAAAAGACCAGAATAAAAACAAAGAAAAAAATGCCACCGCGCTCTCAACAAGGGCACGCCTTGCCATCGCCAGATGAAGCGGCGAAAAAGCTAAAAGCAAAGTAAATAAAAGCCCACTAATTTGGCCAAAGAATTTCCGGCAATAATAAAATCCTGTCAGCAGCGTTAAAACATAAAACATTAACGAGAGATAAGCTAAATTGATAAATGAATAACCAAAAAGCTTAAGCCAAAATCCGGATATGATTATAAAACCAATCCTTAAGGGATTAGGAAAAAGCCAATCGTTCTGATTCGCTAAATAATTTTGGAATATCTCTTTTAACCCGCCTAAACCATATTCTCCCAAATAAGTGGCATACTTTAAATAATAACCCTCGTCCGCGCCAGAAGCGAATTTGACGCTCTTTAAGCTTGCGCTTACAAAACTAACGCCAGCAAATAGAACCAACAAAAAAACAAGCGTAAAAATATTAAACTTAAAGTATTTTTTTTCCATCTTTATCAAAAATAGGGAATTTTGCCATTTTTAGTTGCTGCAAAAGAAGTTGAAAAGTAGTAAGCATCACGCCAAATCCATAAATAATACTGCGTTTAAGAGAAATTGACGATGAATCTTTCCTGTATCGCGCAGGAGCGGTGATCTCGCCGATCTTTAAACCAAAATAGACCGCCTGGGCGAGCATCTGATTGTCGAAGATAAAATCATTGGAATTCTCTAAGAGCGGCAACTTGATCAAAGCTTGGCGGGAAAAAGCCCTGTAACCGGTATGGTATTCTGAAAGCTTCTGCTTTAAAAAAACGTTTTGAAATAAAGTAAGCAGGCGGTTAGAAATATATTTATATAAGGGCATACCCCCTTTTAATGCGTAACCGCCAAGTATCCTTGAGCCCAGCACGATGTCAAACATCCCTGAAGACACCAAAGCCGCCATTGCCGTAACCAGCTTAGGTGAATACTGATAATCCGGATGCAGCATAATCACGATATCCGCCCCGCGTTCCAAAGCTTTTCTGTAACAAGTTTTCTGGTTAGCTCCGTATCCAAGGTTCTTCTCATGGATAAAAACTTCCAGCCCCAGCGTTTTGGCGACCAAAGCAGTATCATCAGGGCTATGGTCGTCGATCACCAGCACCTCGTCAACTATCCCCGAAGGGATTTCCTCAAATGTTTTCTTTAAAGTTTTGCCCGCACAAAACGCCGGCATCACGACAATTACTTTTTTTGATTCGAGCATAAAATTACCCTTGCTTTAAGGAAGGGGGCCTTTAACTCAAATTGTCAAAGGCCCCCGTTAACCTTTTTAACGCTTTTTGCTTTTCTTAGCTTTCTTGCCGCCTCTCTTCATCTTAGCGCAAGAAACATCGCCTTTCTTATCCAAGAAATAAAGATAACCTTCTTTTCTCTTGATACCGCATTTGGCTACCTTCTTGGGGTTACCTCCCTTTTTGGCGCCTCTGGCCATTTTCGCGCAAGAGACATCGCCCTGTTTGTCGATATAATAGAGATAACCTTTTTCCCTCTTTACTCCTACCTTCATTACTTTGTCTGCCATTTTCTGATTCACCCCCCTTCTAAATGAACGCTTGACTTACGAACGCCTGACTGCCGTCAGGCAGGCGCCAGCGTGAGTAAGCCAATGCGTGAATTTATCCCGAGCCGCCACTGTTTTACCGGCGGACGAGGGATACTACTTTAATTACGTGCCGATTTTTACCGGCTGTAAAATCTGCCTTAATGTCGCTATCGCGCTTAATACCGCAAGAAAACTTGTTTTCGGGTTATCCGGATGCAATGTGTTTTCCGTACGCGTGGTAATATCCGCGGCGCGTGATTTTATGCGTATTTCATGAATATTCCTTTTTACAAAAGGGCTGGCAATGATTTTAACTTTTGTGTTTTTTACGCCAAGCCCGGCGATTGACAACACTGCCGCAACGTTAATATTTTGCGGGAAATATTTTACCGCTTTAGACGCGCAACCTGAAAAAAGGACCTTTTCTTTCTTAAGATGATCTAACTTTATTTTTTTCTCAGCCACAAAAGCCACGCCCTTAAAAGAGAGCGGTTGTTTACGCGTAGTCAAAGTAACAGAATCAATCTTAGATATATTAGCGGCTTTCAAGGCATCCACGCCGCTGATCGCTCCGCTGGGTATATAAATAAAGGCACCTTTTTTACTGGCTAAAGAAGACAATACCTTGATTTTTTCAACTACTCCGCCTACGCTCATAATCATCACGCTGCGGCCGGCCTGTAAAGTTGTATCAGCGATTTGATAAGAACTTTTTGCCGCGGAAGCTTCAATAATCAAATCAGATTTTTTTACCAACGCATTTAAAGAAACAGCGCAAAGGTTTTTTTTCGGCGAAAGTAGCCTGCTTAAGAAACGGCACTTAACAAGGTCGATATCGAATAAGCCGCATAAATCAGCCTGGCTTTTTAACGAACGCGAGATCTCTTTAGCCAGGGATGTGCCGATTGCTCCGCAACCAACTATGCCAATTTTTAGTTTTCTCTTCATTAGTTTAAATAACAATATTATCAATCAATCTTGTTTTACCGAATTTCACCGCTAAAGCAATCAAGCAACCTTGAGAAATTCTTTTAATTGGTTTCAGCGAATTTAAATCAACTGCCGTGATATAATCAATCTTCGCTGTTTGATGTTTAGCAATAAGCTGGCGCATGCGCAGCAACAAGCGTTGCGTATCAACTAATCCATGGTCAATAAGGCAACGCGCCAGGCAAAGCGCTTGATAGAGAACAACGGCATCCTGCCTTTGTTGCTTATTAAGATAAACATTGCGCGAACTTAACGCCAGGCCGTCATTACAACGGACAATCGGCATCACTCTTAACTTAACCGGCAGGTTAAGGTCTGAAATCATCCTGGAAATAACTACCGCCTGTTGAGCGTCTTTCTGGCCGAAATAAGCATTGTCCGCTCTGGTGATATTAAATAATTTTAAAACTATCGTCGCCACGCCGCGAAAATGCCCTGGCCGGGTTTTACCACAAAGCAAGGAGCTTATCGCAGGCAAATCGACAAAACTGCCAAAACCTTCCGGGTAGATATCTTCGGCTTCAGGTAAAAATACTATGTCCACGCCTGCCTTGCGGCATAGTTCCAGGTCTTTTGACAGAGGGCGCGGGTATTTTTTAAAATCCTCTCTTGCGCTAAACTGCTTGGGATTAATAAAAATACTCACGCAGACAAAATCATTTTCTTTGCGCGCTGAGCAAATTAAACTTAAATGCCCGTCGTGCAATGCTCCCATTGTCGGAACAAGGCCAATACTTTGTTGATTCCGTTTCAATCTCAAGGCATACGCGGCTAATTTAGCCGGCAGGCGGATAATTTTCATATCACCTCTAATAGCGGGCCGGTTACGAAATCCCGCTTAAACATTCGCGGATGCGGAATAACCAGCTTTTTACTTTTAAAAGACTCCTCACCATAAAGTAAAATATCCAGATCAATACAACGCGCTGCGAAACGCACTGACCCAACGCGGCCTAAAGTTTTTTCTATATTTTTTAATTGTTTAAGTAATCTTAAGGGGGATAATCGCGTGGAGATTTTTAAAACAGCGTTTAAAAACTTGCCTTGATTACGCGGCCCGCCCACAGGAAGAGTTTGAATAATTGACGACGTTTTAATTACGCGCGTGCCTGTTAAGGAATCAACCATTTTTATAGCCAATTTTATGAACTTTCTCCGGTTGCCCAAATTTGAACCTACTGCCAGATAACAGATCGTCATTTACGCTATTTTTTTAAGCCGGTTTAACGCCTCAAGGATCCTCTCTTGGGCAACAGTAAGCGCCATACGGATATAACCTTCGCCGTATTTGCCGAACCCCACGCCGGGGGTTGCGACGATATCAGCTTCTTTAAGAAGCCGCGCGGCAAAATTAATCGCGCCGGTTTTATCAGGAACCTTGATCCAAACATAAAAAGTCGCTTTCGGGCTAAAGACTTTCCAGCCTAATGAATTTAACCCTTTAACTAAACAATCACGCCTATCCTGATATAGCGAGCACATTTTATTCACAAAATCCTGATTACTTTCTAAAGCAGACACGCCAGCCAGTTGAATAGCGGAAAAAATACCGGAATCAATATTAGACTTTACTTTTGCTAAAGCGCTGACTAACTCGGAATTCCCGCATGCCCAGCCAACGCGCCAACCTGTCATATTAAAAGTCTTCGATAAAGAATGAAACTCAATTACGACTTCACCGGCTCCCTCAAACTCAAGCATGCTTCTTGGCCGATATCCGTCAAAAGCCATTTCAGAATAAGCCAAATCCGAAATAATAATAATTTTGTTTTTCAAAGCGAAAGCGATCAACCGGCGGTAAAAATCATCATTAGCGCAGGCATTAGTCGGGTTATTAGGGTAATTAACAAAGATGATTTTCGCTTTCCTACGAACGCAAAACGGGATCTTCGATAAATCCGGTAAGAAACCATTCTCCGCTAAAAGGGGCATCAGGTGAATTTTACCTCCGGCTAAGATTGTGCCTCCTTTATAAGGAGGATAACACGGGTCAGGAACTAAAGCTACATCCCCGGGATTAAGATATGCCAAAGGGAAATGCGCGATGCCTTCTTTAGAACCGATCAAGGGTAATATCTGGCTGGATGGATCAAGAGAAACAGAAAATCTTTTTTTATACCAGGTGGCAATGGACTGGCGCAGAACCGGCATACCCTGGTCTAAAGCATAACGATGATTAGATGGATCAAGCGCGGCCTGATATAAAGCGTCAATCACATGCTTATCCGTAGGCTGATCCGGGTCACCAATACCAAAATCAATAATATCTCTGCCTTGCGCGCGGGCAGCCCTTTTAGCTTTATCAATTTCTAAAAATAAATATGGCGGCAACGATTGTAATTTTTTAGAGATTTTAAACATTTTATCCTTAATACCCTTTCAGCTGGCAACTATCAGCTTTTGCTTTTGCTTTTGCTTTTGCTTTTGCTTTTGCTTTTGCTTTTGCTTTTGCTTTTGCTTTTGCTTTTGCTTTTGCTGAAAGCTGACGACTGACAGCTGATAGCTGACAGCTTATTTCTTAATCGCCTCCATCCTCTCCCGAGCTACCCCGGACTCCGGCAGCGAAGGAAAACGTTCAACAACCCGCATATATATTTTAAGCGCTTCGTGATAATCTTCCTTATCTTCGCAAAGCTTGGCCGCGCGTAAAAACGATCGCGCGGATAATCGCGGATCTTGAGTATAGAGTCCGGCGGCCGCGAGATACTCCCGGATTGCCTCTTGGTCCTCCGAAACGGCTTCACAAACCTCCGCTAATCCAAAATGAATATCCGGCGCGTCCGAAGAAAAATCCTCCCGCAATGCCATGCGATAGATATTTTTCGCCTCACCGTAATTACCCGCCAGATAGTAACCTCTTGCTGCCTGTAAAGTAAGAATCCTTCTTAAACCCGGATCTT
>JALOBQ010000028.1 GCA_023228185.1 Candidatus Omnitrophota bacterium | reverse complement strand
CGGAGAATCCGGCAGGCGCAAGAATTTCGAGGGATCAATTTTTTTCCGGGATGCTCTGGCGCGCACCAATTCATTTCTTAACGCAACCTCAAAATTAACCCACTCCTTTAAACTACCCACTTGGCCAGCGCCTGAAGAATAACTGTTTTGGCCGTAAAGATTACGTAAAACCTCAAGTTCATCATCGGGTATTAAATTCCTGCATTTGTCAAAGAAATTTTCCAGGCTAAACGGTAATTTAGCCGAAAAATTCAAGATCGGCAAACTAGAAATCAAATATGTATAATAAGCGGGCATTTATTTAACGTTTAAAATCTTGCTTAATTCCGGTTTAAGGCATCCGGAGATATAATCACTTAAAGCTTGGCCGCTAAAATCAAAAATAGATTTACCGGCATCAAAACTGATAATAAATCCACTGTCGATTGTATCAGCGGATTTCAAAACCACGGTTTTTTTAGTTTCAGAGATCAACTGTTTCAAAAACCCTGCTTCCAGTTTTTCTTGATCAAGCGGGTTTAAAGAAACCACGATCTGCGAACCTGTGGCCAACGGCGTATTTTTGATCAACCCGGCGATGATCTTGGCTAACTCTTCGGCAGTTAAAGCCTGCCGCAGGTCCATTTTAATTAACCGTTCCAACATCGCAATAATCTCCTGCCTCAGGCTAATTAACATATCCCGGCCTGCTTGTTCTAAAGCCGCGCGCGTAGAATCGTCTGTCTTTTTTGCCTGGGCTTTTGCCTGTTCGATAATCTTTTCCGCCTGGATTTTTGCCTGCGCGATGATTTGCGAAACTTCTTTTTCGGCATCAGCTTTTATCCGCCCAGAGTGCACCTGCGCCAGCTGAATCCCTTCTTCCTGAATTTTCGCGATTAAATCTTTGATTTCCTCTGCCATATTATTTCTCCTGTTACAAACGCATTGACTCTAAAATTTCGTTTGTTGTTTTTAAAGGATCATTGGATTTTAAAATCGGCCGGCCGATCACCAAAAAATCGCTTCCGGCTTTTATTGCTTCAAGCGGCGTGGCAGTCCTTTGCTGATCATCTGCGCCGGAATGCTCCGGGCGTATTCCCGGAGTAATAATAAGAAAATCTTTATTTATCTTTTTTCTTAAAATTGCGGCTTCTCTGGCAGAACAAACCACCCCGTCCAAACCGCAGCTAATACCGGTTTCTGCCAGCGCAATTACCTCTTGCGCATTAGCGCAACTACTTGTTAAACCCGTGACTCCGATCAATAACGGCGCAAGAGTATTATTTTTCTTCGCTTCTAAACCCGCCGCAACGACAGCGGCCCTAAGCATCTCTTTGCCGCCGCTGATATGCAACGTAAGCATTTTAACCTTAAGCCGGCTTGCCGCAACAACAGCGCCGGCTACGGTATTAGGAATATCGAAATATTTCAGGTCTAAAAAAACTTGCGCGCCTTTTTTATGCACTAAATCAATTAGCTGCGCTCCAAAGGCGGTAAAAACTTGCGCGCCGATTTTAAAAATCGTTACCTGAGGATATAAAATATCCAGTAATTTACGCGCCTCTTCCAGCGAATCGACATCTAAAGCTACGATAACCTGGGCAGGCGGTTTAAGTTTATTCACCTTAAACTCCCGGTAAGCAAGCTGATCTTACCAATCGATTGTTCTCTTAAATATTCTTTTAAACCGGCGATAATTTTGATGCTGATCGCCGGGTCAATAAAATTAGCCGTGCCTACGCTGATTGCGCTGGCGCCGGCAATAAAAAACTCTATCGCGCTTTGCGTATCTATTATACCACCCAAACCGATAATGGGAATTTTAACTTTTTCATAGGCCTGCCTGACCATCTGCAGCGCCATCGGCCGGATCGCCGGGCCGCTTAATCCGCCGCTGCCTGCGCCTAAACGTAAACTCCTTGTCTTAATATCAATACTGATGCCGCTAAAAGTATTGATCAAAGCTAAAGCGTCACTGCCCGCGTCCTGGGCAGCCTGGGCAATTTCAGTAATAGAAGTAACGTTCGGTGAAAGTTTAGTAATGATTGTTTTCTTGGTTGCTTTACGCGCGGCAGAGACTACTTTAAATGTAGCTTGGGCATCCTGGGCGATCAAATGCTGCCGCTGCATATTCGGGCAGGATATATTCAGCTCTAACGCGGAAACCGACTTGATCCGGTCGAGCTTTTTGGCAAGAAAAACAAATTCCGCAGGGTCTTCTTCGGCGGAAACACTCACAATTACCGGAATACCCAAAGAAGCCAGATAAGGTATTTTTTCCTCGATGAAACACTGCACTCCGGGATTTTCCAGGCCGATAGAATTAAGCAGCCCTGCCGGCGCCTCGCATGTGCGCGGCGGCAAATTACCTTTTCTGGGTTTTACGGTAATAGTTTTGGTGGTGATCGCACCCAGTTGTTTTAGATCCATATAATCCTTGAACTCTTCGGCGTAGCCAAAAGTTCCCGAAGCTGCGATTACAGGATTCTTTAAAACCATTTTACCTAATTTTACTTTAAGGTCTATTTTCATTTTTTACCAGATTAACTCATCAGCCTGAAAAACCGGGCCGTCCGAACATACGCGTTTAAAACCTTTGGTTGTATTAACCACGCAGCCCAGACAGGCGCCAATGCCGCAAGCCATATGCGTTTCCAAAGATAGTTGCGCGTTGAACTTATTTTTAACGCTGATTTCTGCGACTGCCTGAAGCATTTTTTTTGGGCCGCAAGCGTAAATATTCAGGCGGTTTATTTTAGAAATCATTTTCGCAAGAAGATCGGTAACCTGCCCTTTCAAACCGGCAGAGCCGTCATCAGTAGTAATATGGGTTTGAAAACCTCTTTTCTTAAATTCTCCGGCGCAAAGCAGATGGTTTTTTGTGCGCGCTCCAATAATTACGGATGTATGCGCGGGGTTTAACTTTTTACTCAAGAACAAAAGCGGCGCCACGCCTAAACCGCCGGCAACTAAAACATTTTTTCCGCCTGCCTGCGCGGGAGGAATTTTAAAACCTTTGCCTAATGGCCCGATAAGATCTAAAAATTCCCCCTGTTTTTTTAAGGACAATGCCCGGGTGCCTGGGCCAAGCGCCTCATAAAGCACGGCGAGTTTACGATCATCCGCGTGATGGATACTTAACGGCCTCCTTAATAAAGGAACGCAAGTATCATTTACTTTGATGTTTAAGAATTGCCCTGCCAAAGCGCCTTTTGCGATTTTCGCAGCGGATATTTCACAGCGCCAAAAATTAGGCCCTACTTGCTTGTTAGAAATAATTTCAGCTTTTAGTTGTATTGGCTTCATTCCAGGTCTGCGTCCATTTATTTAGCAAAAATACCAGCCCGATAAATAATATAATTGTGATCAACAGCCATCTGATTTCTTGAAAACCAGCCCAAAGCCCTTCCTTAGCCACAACTTCCCATGATTCAATAAATAAAACGAGGAATAATAACGGGCTGATCGAGCTAATTTCCTTTCTAAACCAGCACAATTTAATCGGCAAGTAAGCGCTGATATCTAATTCCACTAAACTGGAAAGCGTCGGCAATAAGCGCGGGACACGGCTGCAATAATCGTCGTAATCGGCGGAGAAAATTTTTCTTAACTTACGTTCTTCCGCAAAGATCAACAAAATATAACGCGTTACAAAAACCAGCATAAATATCGTAATCGCCCACCAGTTAAACAATACCAACACAACGCCCAAACCGATAAGCAAAATGCCTAAATACATCGGATTGCGCGTTATGCGATACAGCCCTCCCTGGATCAATGCCTGGCTGTTCTGCGAATTCTCCGCTTTATATCCGCGGGCGGAAACCCGCAGGATCTGGCCGATCAAGATTAAAGCAATACCAAGAACTTCCGTTAGCTCCGTAAATAAACCGGCAGGGTCATCACGGAAAAAAATCCGCGGGAATAAAGCCACTAAAATAAATGCGCTAATAATGATTACTCCGTTAATCTTCAGCCGAATCTTCATGATCTCCCCTGGCATTTGGGGCAAAAATACGTGCCCCGGCCTGCTTGCGTTACTCTTTCAATTAAAGTTTTACAGACAAAACACGGTTTTCCCGCGCGATTATAAACTTTATGATAAGCCAGATATCCGCCGGGCTTGCCTGATAAACGCAAATAATCGTCAACAGTTGAGCCGCCGTGCTTAATCGCCTTGCGCAAAATTTTCCGCATTGTTGAAAAAATCGCGCTTATCTCAGAGTTACTTAAGCTGTCTGCTCTGCAGAATGGATTGACCCGGGCGGAAAATAAAATTTCCGCGGCGTAAAGGTTGCCGATGCCGGAAATAAAACCCTGGTCCATTAACAAAGGTTTTATCCGCTGCTTACATTTTGATAGCATATCTTGAAATTCCTTTAAAGTCAAATCAAACGGTTCCGGGCCTAAATTTTTAACAAATGGCAGATTCTGCCAATTTTTAAGCAGGCGCAATTCTCCAAATAACCTCTGGTCATTAAAATCTAAAAACTTTCCACCGGCAAAAGCGAAAGATACCCGGCTGTTTTTCCTGTTCCCGGGATAAACCAGCTGGCCGGTCATTCTCAAATGAACAGTAAGGAACTGGCCTGTGGATAATTCCAGGATTAATAACTTGCCTTTACGTATAACACTTTTGATCTTGGCACCTGTTAAACCTTTCTTAAAAGCGGCTGGCAATGGCTGGCGTATAACCTTAGAATTATAAATATAAACATCCTTAATGGTTTTACCTAAAATAGCCTTTTTAAGGTCATTTTTGATTGTTTCTACTTCTGGTAATTCAGGCATAATTTTGATTAATTACTCCACTTAAACAGCAAAAAACAAATATATTTACCACTTTAACTCATTTTTTGCTAATTTTATTGTCAATTTACTCCACTTACCCATAAGCGTAAAATTTTCAGCTCTCAACTACAACAATTCTCACGTCATTCCCACGCAAGTGGGAATCTCTTTTAGATCCCCGCTTCCCAGCCTGCCGGCAGGCAGGCGCGGGGATGACAATTACTGCTTTTACCTGGGTATTTTTTGACTTTGTTTTCCCTATATACTACATTCTACCTACTACATACTGAATTTATTGCGCCTGGCAGGAATTGAACCTGCACCACCAGCTTCGGAGGCTAGTGCCCTATCCGTTGGGCCACAGGCGCATAATCTAACTTTCTTAAAATGTTTTAAAATAAGCTCAATTGCTGCTCTGCCACAGCCGGCTTATGATCATCACCAAAAATAGAAATAATCCCAAATTCTCCATCAAATCCGGCCTGGATTTTTACTTTTCCCTGGCGCACGCGAATTATCCCCTCAGCAATACGCGGCGGCAGGCTTTTGCGTAAATCTGCTTCACTGGTTTTTAATAAAATATCGAATTCCGTGCCTAATTTCGCAAGACAGGCCTGATAATCCCGTTCCACTGCCACGGAGCTGCTCTTTACTCCACGCGCTTCAGCGATGATCTCCAGTAAAGGAATTAGATTTTTATAAGCGATGGCGTTGGCGGGCTTAAAACCCGGCAACCGATCAGCTAATTTTTCCACGCGGTTAAAAACCCCCACGGTAACCGGTTTGCCGCATTTGGTGCACTTGCCAAAATTACGCCGCGTTTCTTCGGGAGACCAACGCACCCCGCAAACTCTGTGGCCATCAAAATGATATTTCCCTTCTTCGGGAAAAAATTCAATCGTGTATAAAAATCCTTTTTTGTCTTTTGTTTTCAACACATCGCGGATAGCCGCATAACTTAAATCGCAGTTAAAAACATTCGCCTCGCGGCCGATCTTAGCCGGTGAATGCGCGTCGCTGTTAGAAATAAGCGTGAACCTGTCTAAAGCGCTGATCCGCCAATTCATCGCCGGGTCACTAGATAAACCGGTTTCCAAGGCAAAGATTTTCTCTGTCTGCTTTTCAAAACAATCTTCTATTCTGTCAAACCCGCTCATTGACCCAAAAACACTAAACCACGGCGTCCAGATGTGGCCGGGCACAAGCATGCAATTCTCATCAATATCAAAAACTATGTTTGCTAACTCCGCGGCATCTAAACCTAAAATCGGCCGGCCGTCACTGGCGAGATTGCCGATCTTGCTTAACCGTTCATTAATCGTATCCGTGGTTTTAAAAGAAGGAGAAAATATTAAATTATGCACCCGGTAACAACGGCCGTTCTTTGAATAAATACTGCTTACCTCGGCAGTGAGCATAAAATACACACCGGCGTATTTAAAAAGCCCGTTTCCACAATCTTCCAGGTTGTGTTTTAATTCCTCCAGCCACAAATGATGCGTAAAATCACCTGTGCCCATCAATGTAATGCCTTTTAATTTGGCGTGCTCCGCAAGATGCTTGATATCCATATCGCGGCTTGTGGCGCGGGAATATTTTGAATGAATATGTAAATCAGCGATAAATTCCATTTTTACCTTTTAAATATAATTTTACCTGAACAAATAGTATAATCGACTACGCCCCGCAGCTGTTTTCCCAGAAAAGCTGAATTCCTGGATTTAGAAAGCAACTTTTTCTTTTCCACGGTCCAAAGTTGATCAGCGGAAACAATCATTATATCTGCCGCAGCGCCAATTGATAAAGTGCCTTTATCAATGCCTAATATCCGGCTGGGATTTAAAGAAATCTTTTGCATCAATTGGCTTAAAGAAAGTATTCCCGGAGTAACCAGTTCTGTGATGCCGACGGCAAGTTCAGTTTCTAATCCGACCACGCCAAACTCCGCGCGTTCAAATTCAATATTTTTTTCATTTTCCGTGTGTGGCGCGTGATCCGAGGCAATCGCGTCAATCGTGCCGTCTTTTAACCCTTGCTTGATCGCCAGCAGATCGCTAGGCGCGCGCAACGGCGGATTCATTTTCTTATTCGTATCATAATCCAGCAACGCTTCTTCAGTAAGAGAAAAATAATGCGGCGCTGTTTCGCAAGTTACCAAAACCCCGCGCTTTTTCGCTTTTGCGACTATTTCCACGCTTTCACTGCAGCTAAGATGAGCGATATGCACAGCTGCCTTAACTTTTTCCGCTAATTTTATGTCGCGCTCAATTCTTTTATATTCCGATGCTTTAGAAATACCGCGTAAACCCAGGCGGGTTGAATTAAAACCTGTATTCATTACGCCAAAGCAAGAAAGGCTTTTGTCTTCGCAGTGGCAGATTGTCAACAGCCGGCATTTTGCGGCGGCTTTTAAAGCCGCAAGCATTAAAACGTCGCTATCCACGGAAGAACCGTCGTCGGAAACCGCCAAAGCGCCGGCTTTTTGAAGTTTAACAAAATCATTAAGCTCTTGGCCTAAACGGCCGCGCGAGATAGCTGCGCAGATTAAAACATTAATTTTGGCAGATTTAGAAATTATCTTTTTTAACAAATTTATATTTTCCGCGCAATCCATTGCCGGATGGGTATTTGGCATTGCCAGAACAGTAGTTACGCCCGCGCTTGCCGCGGCGGCTGTTGCGCTGGAAACTGTTTCCTTATCTTCCCTGCCGGGTTCTCTTAAATGCACATGCATATCCACGATACCCGGGGCGACAATTTTACCATGAGCATCAATAAAAGTTTCTGTTTTAGTTGTAATATTCTTGGCGATCTTGGATATTTTTCCGTTTTCCAGCAAAATATCCATTACTGCGTCGATTTTATTTTTGGGGTCGATTACTCTGCCGCCCTTAATCAATATGTTCATATCTTTTAACCTTTACCTTGAGAAACTAAAAATAAAACCGCCATGCGCACGGCAATACCGTTAGTTACCTGCTCTAAAATAACGGAGTTTTCTCCGTCGGCAACTTCGCTGGACACCTCAATGCCGCGGTTGATCGGGCCCGGATGCATGACAATGATATTTTTTTTGGCTTTTGCCAGCCGCTCACTCGTGATGCCGAATTTTTTAAAATATTCCAATTGCTCGGGGAACGCGGCGTTGGCGTCGCGCTCAAACTGCATCCTTAACACATTCACCGCGTCGGCGTTTTTTAACGCCTGGTCAATATTATTGGAAATATTTACGCCCATCTTTTCGATCCCGGCGGGAATCAGTATTTCCGGCGCGCAAACCGTTACCTGAGCGCCTAATTTTGTCAAACCCCAAATATTTGAACGCGCCACGCGCGAATGGGCGATATCGCCGACAATCGTCACATGCAAGCCGCGAATTGATCCTAATTTCTCTTGCAAAGTAAGCATATCCAGCAACGCTTGGGTAGGATGTTCATGCCAACCGTCTCCGGCATTAACCACGCTGATATCTAAAGCGCGGGCAAGCATATTGGCGGCGCCCGAACAATTGTGGCGGATGATCACGATATCGGCTTTCAATGCCTGGATATTTTTGCCTGTATCAATTAAGGTTTCGCCCTTGCGCACGCTGGAAGTTTCGGCGGCAATATTAATTACGTCGGCACTTAAACGTTTCGCGGCAACCTCAAAAGAAACCCTTGTCCTGGTAGAAGGCTCGTAAAATAAATTCACCGCGGTTTTACCGCGTAAAGCAGGGACTTTTTTGATCTCGCGGGTGGAAACTTCCTTAAAAGAACTGGCGGTATCCAAAATCAGTTCTATTTCTTCCCGATTAAGATATTCCAGCCCTAAAAGATCTTTTCTTGTCCAAAGCACTTTTACTCCTTTACAGCAATTAACACTTCATCTACCTGATCAGATTCTTTCAACCGCACTTCCACTGATTCGTTGCAGGCAGTAGGGATGTTTTTACCGACAAAATCCGCCCGGATAGGCAGCTCTCTATGCCCGCGGTCCACTAAAACAGCCAGTTGTATCGAGCGCGGCCTGCCAAAATCACTTAAAGCATCCAATGCCGCCCGGATTGTCCGGCCTGTGTAAAGCACATCATCAACCAACACAAGGTTTTTATTATTAATATCGAAATCGATTTCTGTTTTGCGCACAACCGCCCTGCCGCTTGCGCACGCCAGGTCGTCACGGTAAAGCGTGATATCCAGGGCGCCGGTAGGAACAACAGCATTCTCAATTTTTTTCACGCATGCGGCAAGCCGGGAAGCAATATGCACCCCCCGGTTACGGATACCTACCAGGCAAAGCCCTTCTGTGCCTTTGTTTTTTTCAATAATCTCATGGGCAATACGCGTAATCGCGCGCTCAACTGCTTCAGTATCCATAATTTTCGCTTTAATCTGCATTAAATATTCCTTTTTAGAAAAAAAATACCCTTGGCCTGGTTGCCAAGGGATTATATTGTAAAACTCTTTTTACCATTTTATTTACCTTGCCAGCTTCTCAAGAGCTGGGCTTAAAGGTCCATTTAGATATAAATATACCATAAAACGCTTCCTTGTCAAGGCTAAAATCCCCCTTACCCCACTTTCCCGATTGAGTTGGACCCTGTTTCCAGAGGGAGTTGGACCCTGTTTCCAACTCAAATTAAAACTACGAATTCGCCGCGCGGTTTATCTTTAGCTAATTTTACGGCGATTTCCGCAGCCGCTCCGCGTAAAACTTCCTCAAATTTTTTAGTCAGTTCCCTGGCCACGCAAATTGGCTTATTTTTTAACACAAAATCAATATCCTCTAAAACGGATAAGATCCTGTGGCTTGATTCATAAAAGACAACTGTTTTTTCAAGCGCGCAAAGCTTAACCAACTGGTTGCGCCGAGCGATTTTCCGGTTTGGCAGAAAACCGGCAAAAATAAATTCATGCGCCGGCTTTCCTGAGAGCACCAGCGCGTTGACAAAAGCTGTTGGCCCGGGGATAAAAGTCAAATCGATATTA
>JALOBQ010000027.1 GCA_023228185.1 Candidatus Omnitrophota bacterium | reverse complement strand
TAACATCAGCTACAACGATATCCGCTCCTTCATTAGCAAAGGCCATAGCAATTGCTTGGCCAATCCCTCTTGCTCCACCCGTAATTAATGCCACTTTGCCTTCTAATCTCATTTTATCCTCCTAAATACCGTCTATATCGGATTTTTTCTCTACATTGACAACTTGCGCGCTACTATCGATCCTGCGCATAAGCCCTTTCAGGACCTTTCCCGGGCCAAATTCTATAAAACTCTTGATCCCTTCGCCAAGCATTAGTCTCATTGAATCTTCCCAAAGCACGCTTTCTGCCACTTGTTTGACAAGATTCTGCCGAATTTCATCCGGATTAAGCGTAACTTTAGCATTGCAATTACTGACTACCGGAAATTCTGGCTGAGTTATCTTTATTTTCTCCAGTTCAGCGGAAAGTTTAACTCCTGCTTCCTGCATAAACGAAGAATGAAACGCGCCGCTGACATCTAATATAACCGCAAGTTTAGCGCCTTTTTCTTTGGCGATTTTCTGCGCATCTTCTATATGCTGCGCAGTGCCGGAAATAACAACCTGGCCCGGACAATTGATGTTTGCTATTTCCGAATTAGAAAGAACGCAGATCTCTTTAACTATATTTAATTCCAAACCGATTATTGAAAGCATCTTTCCGGGTTTACGCAAAGCAGCTTCCTCCATAAAAACCCCTCTGCGCCTGACTAAATAAACCGCGTCTTCAAATTTAAGCGCGCCGCTTGCTACAAGCGCGGAATATTCACCCAGGCTTAAGCCGGCCATATAACCGTCTATTTCCGGATGCTTTGTTTTATAAACTTCCCAACAGGCAATGCTCATTGTCACAATCGCCGGCTGGCAATTATTAGTTTTAGTTAATTCTTCTTGTGGGCCTTCAAAACAAAGAGTGGATAGGGAGAAACCGAGGACTTGATCAGCTTTATCAAAAATAACTTTTGCCGCAGGGTATGCCGCGTATAAATCTTTGCCCATGCCAACATTCTGGCTGCCTTGGCCGGCAAAAAGATAACCTACCATTGTATAACGCTAGCCCCCCAGACAAGGCCAGCTCCAAAAGCATCTAAAAGAATAATGTCCCCCTTCTTTACGCGGCCTTCTTTAACCGCTTCGCAAAGCGCGGTTGCCGTTGAGGCGCTGGACATATTACCGCATCTTTCTATATTCAGATAAACCTTATCTTCCGGAATACCTAATTTTTTAGCTACCGCCATAATAATCCTGGCATTAGCCTGATGCGGTATAATTAAATCAACATCGGCAAAAGTCATCTTTGCCTGTTCCAAAACCACTAACGCGGCTTTAGTCATCGTATTAACCGCAATTTTAAAAAGCTCATTGCCCTGCATTTTTATATAATGCATCCGTTTATCCACTGTTTCGTGGGTAGCCGGGCAACGTGAACCGCCGGCAGGCATATTTAAAATATTTGCCCGCGATCCATCACAGCCTAAATAAGACGAAATAATTCCTCCGGATTTTACTTCCGATAGCACGACCGCTCCGCATCCATCGCCGAATAACACGCAAGTGCCGCGATCAAGCCAATCCGTTACCGAAGTAAGCACTTCAACGCCGATAACTAATGCGTTTTTATAAGTACCGCAGGCGAGAAACTGATTCGCCACGGAAAGCGCGTATACAAAACCGGCGCAAGCAGCGGAAATATCAAAGCAGGCCGCGTGCATCGCGCCAAGTTTATTTTGCAAAATTGAAGCCACTGACGGAAAAGGCATATCCCCGGTAATCGTAGCTACAACGATCAAATCTAAATCTTCAGCCTTGATTCCGGCATCCGCCAAAGCCAGGTTACTTGCGTTAAAAGCGAGATCAGAAGCAGCTTCCCCTTCGGAAACAATATGCCTTTCTTTAATTCCCGTGCGCGTGGTAATCCACTCGTCGGAAGTATCGACCATCTTTTCCAAATCAGCATTAGTAAGTATTTTTTTCGGCAGGTATTCGCCTACCCCGATAATTCCGATCTTCTTCAATTGATTACCCCGGAGTCAAACCTTCAAGGATTTCCGCGTTGACATTATTTTCAACTTCTTCTTTGGCTACCCTGATGGCGTTCTTAATGGCTTTTTTATTGGAGCGGCCATGGCCGATGATCACCACGCCGTTAACGCCTAAAAGCGGAGCGCCGCCGTATTCAGCGTAATCTAAATCTTTTTTGAAATTTCTCAGGCTGGGCAACATAAAAAATAACCCGATCTTGCCCCAGATATTGCTTAATAAATGGCGTTTTAAAAATGTCTGCATCGCTTCTGCCGCGCTTTCAGAAACTTTTAAAGCGACATTACCCACAAAACCATCGCAAACAATCAAATCGCATTTACCAGAAAATAGATCCTTGCCTTCGACGTTTCCGATGAAATTAAGTTTGCTTTTTTCAAGCAGTTCATAAGTCTCACGCAGAAGCCCGGTGCCTTTAACTTTCTCTTCGCCGATATTCAACAAACCCACGATCGGATTAGTTTTATGCAAAATATCTTTGCAATAAACACTGCCCATGATCGCGTATTGTAAAAGCTGCGTTGGCTTAGGGTCGATATTAGCGCCCACGTCAACAATTAATGAGGCGCCTTTTAAGGTAGGCGTAACTAAAGCGATACCCGGGCGTTCTACTCCGGGTAATAAACCAAGGCCAAGCGTGCCGGCGCAAACTACCGCTCCGGTATTTCCGGCGCTGAAAAAAGCATCGGCCTGGCCTTCTTTGACAAGATTGATACCCAGGACAATAGAAGAATTCCTTTTCCTGCGCACGCTGGTAGCAGCCGATTCGCACATATCAATAGCCTCGGGAGCGTGGCGCACGCTGATCCGGTTACCGGTATAATTAGCTTTTTTTAATAAAGCTTCAATCTTCGGCTGGTCTCCGATAAGGATAACTTCCACGTCATATTCTTTTATTGCGGCTAATGTCCCGTCAATAACTACTCCCGGGGCATAATCGCCACCCATCGCATCGACAACTATTTTCATCGGGTTTTCCTTAGTTGTTTAATGAGCTTTCTTCTTTTTTGTTTTTACCTTGATTTCCACCACCTGTCTGCCGTCATAATATCCACAAACCAGGCAAACACGATGCGCAAGCTTTAGCTGCTTGCATTGCGGGCAAGGAATTAGATTAGTTTTTTTGATCTTCCAATGCGTGCGGCGCTTTAGGCCACGCGTCTTTGAATGTTTACGTTTAGGTAGAGCCACAGTTACATCCTCCTTCGTTTAAGTTTTTACCGCATTTTACACAAAGCCCTTTACACTTCGCAACGCATAACGGCTTTATGGGATAATCCATGATTATCTCTTCTCTGATATCCGGATCCAGGTCAATATATCGAACAGAGCTGTCAAACGGGTAATCCAACTGTATTTCTTTATTAAATTCGTTCTTGAATTCATTCAGGCAGCGGCTGCACTGAAACAAAATTTCCGAGCTAATCACCAAGTGCGCGGAAATTACGTTACTTACGCGGCAAGCCTCTACTCTTACCTGCAGGGGCTTACAAAACTTTACAATTTCCGTATCAAGATCCAAAGAACCTGGGCTGATTGTTTCTTCGAACACTACCCCTTCGAAAGAAACCTGGTTGACATTAATCCTCAATTTGCCCAACGCCTCCAGAAAAACAATTGAAAATTCCAGTTACGCTTTTTTACGTAATTTATCTCTTAAAGCCTTTTCCACGAAATCCGGCACAAACGCCGACAGATCCGCGCCAAGCGAGCCGACTTCCCTGATTAACTTAGCCGAAAGATAACTATACGATTCATGCGGCATTAAAAAAATAGTTTCAATATCCGGAGCAAGTTTGCGGTTAGTTAAAGCCATCTGAAACTCATACTCAAAATCAGAAAGCATGCGCAAACCCCTGATTAAGACCTTCGCTTTAATTTTATGCGCGTATTCAACAACCAAACCGTCAAATTCAGTAACCGTTACCGCCGGCATATCTTTGGTCGCCTGCTTAAGCATCTCTAACCGTTCTTTTACGCTGAATATCGGCTCTTTATACGAATTATGGGCAACCGCCACGGTAATTTCCGAAAAAATTTCCTGCGCCCGCTTGATTATATCGATATGGCCGTTAGTTACAGGATCAAATGTCCCGGGATATAAGGCAATCTGACACATAATTACTCTTTCTTCTGAAAAATAGAAAGCCGGGTGTCTCCATACTTAGCTTCCTTAACCAGGACTAACCCGGGCATCTCTTGCGGCAACTCTTCGTTCTTGAAGCGCTGCACAATGATTAAACCATTGGGCGATAATATATCATAAGCCTCCAGGGTTTGCAAGATTTTTTTTGCCAAAGGCCCGTTACTCTGGCCTTCCGCGTCCAGATCAGGAACCACAGGAACCAATGGATTGGGATCATCGCTGGCATTAATTTTAATCTTATAATATGGCGGGTCAAGAAAGATAAGATCAAATGTTTTTCCACGCTGATGCAGGATTTTAACTGCTTTCTGGGCATGAATATGGATCAAATCGCAAGGCGGATTGCCTAAAATAGAGATATTTTTTTTAATCGCATCAACACAATCGCGGTTTAACTCAACCAAAACAAGTTCACTTGCTCCGCGGGAAAGCGCCTCAAAACCAACCGCGCCGGAGCCGGCAAAAAGATCCAAAAATGAAAGCCCGCTGATATCTCCCAAGATATCAAATACCGCCTTACGCACTAAATTCTGCGTAGGCCGGATTCCTCTGGGAAAATATAATTTTTTATTCTTAAATTTACCCGTACTAATGCGCATTATATATACTCCTTGCTGTCATTGCGAGCCCGCTGAAGCTCCAGTAGCGAACGAAGCCTGCTTCGCCTCCGTCATCGCGGGGGCACGTGAGTGCCCGAAGCGACCGAGAGAGTAACGCCCAAGGAATTACTACAATGACGAAAAACAAAAAATAACGAAAAGGCTACCAATGTTAATTGGTAGCCTGATATTGATTAAAAAATTTATTTGCTTCACTTAGCCTTTTTCTCTGCCTCTTGTTTAACCGGCGCAGGCGCAACTGCTTGGGCTTTTGGCGTGGAAGTTTCCACTGACTTAGAATTAAGTGTCGCCGGTACACCTGGTTTATCAGTTACAGAAACTGTTTTTGTTTCAGCAGGTTTTGCCGCCGTATCAACGCCAGCTTTAGGCAACACCGCAGCCGCCGATTGCTTAGGTTTTTTTGCACGCGTATCGGTAATCAGGGATTTCCCCTGCCTCACTGATAATAATGCCAAGCTCAAACAAGTAATAAAAAATACTATCGACATAATCGTAGTGGTACGCGTTAAAAACGCGTTGGTCTTAGTGCCGAACATCGATTCCACGCCGGCAAAACTCTCCACTAATCCCGCGCCGCGGCCTCTCTGGATAAGCACAAGAATAATTAAAACTACACAGGCAATCACATGAATTATCGTTAAAAATGTCGTCATTTCTTTACCTCGCTGGCTTTTGTGACAATCGCGCTGAAAGAATCTACTTTCAGGCTTGCCCCGCCGACTAACGCTCCGTCAACATCGGGTTGATTCATTAACTCTGTAATATTCTCCGGCTTAACACTGCCGCCGTATTGGATCCTCAAACTGGAAGAAACTTCCGCGCCAAACAAAGCTTTTAATAAACCGCGAATATATGCATGAACTTCCTGCGCTTGGGCAGGCGTAGCGGTCTTTCCGGTTCCGATCGCCCAAACAGGTTCATAAGCGATAACTGTTTTGAGCATATCTTCGGGGCTGATATCAGCCAGGCTATTTTTAATCTGATCCTCAATAACTTTAAAAGTGTTATTACTTTCTCTTTGGCTAAGGTTTTCACCGACGCAGATAATCGGGGTTAGCTCAACTTTAAGCGCTGCTTTGATCTTGTTATTCACGCTTTCATTGGTTTCGCCAAAAAACTGCCTGCGTTCAGAGTGGCCAATAATTACATATTGGCATCCGGCGTCTTTGAGCATTGCCGGCGATACCTCACCGGTAAAAGCGCCTTCTTCTTTCCAATAAACATTCTGCGCGCCCAGGCCGATCCCCGTTTCATTAAGCACTTCGGAAACCTCGCTTAAAGCCGTAAACACCGGGCAAACCACTACATCCACCTTGGCAAAATCCAGTTTAAAAAATTCGCGTTTTAAACCGGTAGTCAATTCAATGGCTTCCTTAATTGTTTTATACATCTTCCAATTACCAGCGATAATCGTTTTTCTCATTTTACTTTTCACTCAGCGCGGCGACTCCTGGTAAAATTTTACCTTCCAGGAATTCCAAGCTGGCTCCTCCTCCGGTAGAAATATGCGTCATTTTATCTTCTAATTTAAATTTCGCGATTGCCGCGGCAGTATCCCCGCCGCCGATAATCGATACACATTTTAAGCCGGCAATAAACTCCGCTATTGAGCGCGTGCCATTGCTAAAAGCCGGCATCTCAAAAATACCTACCGGCCCGTTCCAAACAATCGTCTTTGCGGATTTAAGTTTAGCGGTAAATAATTTCACTGTCTCTGGGCCGATATCAACGGCAATCAAACCATCAGGAATATTTTCGCCAACAATTTCGACTTTCGCGTCTTCTTTGATTTCTTTAACCGCGACGTTATCTATCGGCAATAATATTTCCTTGCCTAACTTTCTGGCGTTCTCCAATATGGATTTAGCTAAATCCAACCTATCTTTTTCTAATTTTGAATTGCCAATCTCTTTACCCTGGGCCTTTAAAAATGTATAGGCCATGCCTCCGCCGATAATAATCGCGTCGCACTTAGGTAAAAGGTTATTGATTACTTTGATTTTATCAGAAACTTTCGAGCCGCCGAGAATGACGATAAAAGGTTTTTCCGGGTCCTCTACAGCAGCGCCCAAGTATTTAATTTCCTTTTCTAACAAAAATCCCGCGGCGGATTTTAAGAAATGCGTTATGCCTTCGGTTGAAGCGTGCGCCCTGTGAGCGGTGCCAAAAGCATCGTTAACAAACAAGTCTCCTAAAGAAGCCAGTTGCTTGGCAAAACCCGCGTCATTTGCTTCCTCTTCAGCGTGAAAACGCAAATTTTCCAGTAAGACCACTCTTTCAGATGAATTCTCAATACTCTTCTTGATATCTTCGCCGATACACTCATTGAAAAATAATACTTTTTCTCCCAGAAGTTTTCCTAATCTTTCGCCAACCGGCTTAAGGCTGTATTTAGCAACCGCTTTGCCATCCGGCCGGCCCAAGTGGCTGATAATCACCAGTTTTTTGGCGCCATTATCCAGGATATATTTTAGCGTAGGAAGCGTTCCGCGGATACGTGTATCATCAGTGATATTAAGGTCAGCGTCCTGGGGCACATTGAAATCCGCGCGCAGCAACACTGTTTTATTTTTTAGGTCAAGATCGTTTAAAGTCAACTTTGCCATTTTGCTGCTCCATCTTCATGTAGCTGTCAGTTTTCTGCCGTCAGCTTTCAGCTTTTGTCTTTCTTTACCTCTACCTTTACCTGTACCTACTTACTTGTTATCTTTACAAACCTTTTTTCACAATAAACTCGCAAAGGTCAACTACGCGATTTGAATAACCCCATTCATTATCATACCAGGAAAGCACTTTCACAAAATCATCCTGGATAACCTTTGTGCTTTTTGCGTCAAGTATGGAGCTCAACACGCAATGATTGAAATCCACTGAAACAACCGGATCCTCTGTGTAACCGAGAATACCTTTCATTGAACCTTCAGAAGCTTTCTTAAAAGCGGCATTCAATTCTTCAGCAGTAGCTTTCTTGGATAATAATACGGTTAGATCCACCACTGAAACATTCGGCGTGGGAACACGGATCGCAAAACCATCGAGCTTGCCTTTTAACTCCGGGATAACCAATGAAATTGCTTTTGCAGCGCCGGTAGATGTGGGAATCATGGAAACTGCTGCCGCGCGTGAACGCCTTAAATCCGAATGCGCCATATCCTGGACCTTCTGGTCATTAGTATACGAATGAATTGTGGTCATCAAACCTTTAACAATACCCCAATTGTCATTCATCACTTTTGCAATAGGGCCAAGGCAGTTTGTCGTGCATGACGCGTTAGAAATAACATGATGATTTTTAGGGTCATATTTATCTTCATTAACGCCTAAAACGATGGTGATATCTTCGCCTTGCGCAGGAGCCGAAATTATTACTTTCTTAGCGCCGCCGGAAGTTATATGATTTTCCGCGCCTTTGACTTCCTTGCCTTTTTTATTCAGGCCGTCTTTTTTTACCGTGAATAACCCTGTTGACTCAACGACAATTTCTACGCCTAAATCTTTCCAGGGCAATTCGCTGGGGTCTCTTTTGCTTAATACTTTGATCTCTTTGCCATTAACTGAAATTACATCGTCGGCAGTAGCTTGCACATCGCCATTAAACCTGCCATGCACAGAATCATATTTAAACAGATACGCGTTTGTTTTAGCGTCTGTTAAATCATTGATTGCCACCAGCTCGATATTCTTGCTGTTTTTTTCCATAATCGCGCGCGCAACTAAACGGCCGATTCTGCCAAAACCATTGATTCCGATTTTTACTGCCATTTTATCCTCCTTGATTAATTATAGTTAAAAATTTCCTAGGTTATAGGTGCTAGGTTCTATGTGATAGGTTTTCCCTACCTGCTTTCTGTTATCTACTCAAACGGCTTTTAAGTATTGCGTGGCTAATTCAGGCGAGGTTGAATCGAGGTAAAACCCGGTCCCCCACTCAAAACCTGCAACTTGTGTCAGCTTCGGCATTAACTCTATATGCCAATGGTAATATTCTTCTTCTGCGTCACCATTAATGGGTGAAGAATGAATTATATAATTATATGAGAGATTTTCAAATACTTTTTTTAATTTTCTTATTGTTCCCTGCATAATCTCAGCGAGCGCTTTTATCTCCTCGAAACTCAAAAAAGTAAAACTCCCAGCGTGTTTTTTAGGAATAACCATGATCTCAAACGGAAAACGCGAAACAAAAGGGCAAAAAGAAAGAAAATATTTGTTTTCCAAAACGATTCTTTCCTGATCCTGGATCTCCTGCCGGATAATGTCACAGAAAATACAACGCTCGCGGTAATTAAAATATTCTTTTGCGCCGTGGAGCTCTTCTAAAGCGTTTTTCGGCACCATCGGTAAAGCAACGATCTGGGTATGCGGATGTTCTAATGAGGCGCCTGCCGCGGAACCATAATTCCTAAAAAGCATCAAATATTTAAAACGGCTATCCTTGGCAAGATCAGCGCAACGGCTGCAGCAAATCTTAAGGTAATTTTCCACTTCTTCCTGCAAAAGATCCGGTAGGTCTTTGGTATGATACGGCGACTCAATTACAATTTCATGCGCGCCGATACCGTTAGACATATCATAAATACCTATGCCGCGGCGGTCAAGTTCGCCCTCAATTTGCAAAGCGGGAAATTTATTCGCCACCACACGCACCTGCCAGCCGGGAGTATTAATGCCTGTGCCCTGCTCGCGGATACAATTAATTTCCGGAGGCGTCATAAATTCATTACCGTAACAAAACGGGCAAAGCTCTGTGCCTTTAGGAATATATTGTTCGTATTGAAAATCCTGGGGCTTTTTAGGATCATCCGTATCTACGATCACCCAGCGTCCGACTATAGGGTCTCTGCGTAACTGCGCCATTTAAAGTGTTACCTCTCTTAAAAATTTTGCCGTGTCTTCCGGAGGAAGCGGGCAGATATAAAAACCTGTCCCCCACTCAAATCCGGCTACTTTTGTTAAACGCGGTATAATTTCAATATGCCAATGATAATCCTGTTCGATCGATTTCCAATAACCGGCTTTTTTCCTGCGGAAAGGCGCGGTATGCAACACGTAATTATACGGCGGGTCATTTAAACCCTTCTTTAATTTAGACAACACGGTTTTGATAACCCTGGCTAAAAATAAACGGCTCTGCTGGTCTGTGCAGGTAAAATCACAACAATGTTTCTTCGGCAGGATCCAAGTTTCCAAAGGAA
>JALOBQ010000026.1 GCA_023228185.1 Candidatus Omnitrophota bacterium | reverse complement strand
CTGCGGCTGAATTTCTGCCAGGATATTTTTCTCTTCTTCTTCTATTTTTTCGCGCGGCAGGCCTTTCATTGCCAGGTCAATTTTTGTTTGGCGCAACAGATCCTGCGCCTGGCGGTTAACCAGGCTTTCCGGTAATTTAAAATCCAAACCCTTGGAAACAGACTCAATCAATTGATGCTCAATCGACTGCCTTTGTTGATTATCTTTATTAATGGCAATCTGCCTTTCTACCGCTTTAGTAAATTCTTCAATATTCGCGTAGCCAAGAGATTTGGCGAAATTATCATCGATTTCTTCAACTTTACGCGATTCTTTAAGCGAATCAAGATGCCTCTTAACCTCATCGTCGCTAACGACGATTTTTTTATAATTGACTTTTTGCTTTTTATAATTTTTAACCTCAAACTCAGGGCTGACTTCAACGAGCGCTTTAAAAGAAAGGTTGTTATGATCAAGTTTAACCTCGCTGATCTGCGGCAACTCAATAACGTCTAAAGCTTCCTTTTGCACTGCCTGGCCGTATACCTCAGGCACTAATTCTTTTAAAACCTGTTCATGGATACTGTTGGAATAATGTTTTTCCAGCATATCGCGCGGAGCCTTACCCGGCCGGAATCCCGGGACTTTGGCTTCTTTGGCAAAATGGGCGAAGATTTCGTCAAATTTATTTTTCACCAATTCGCCGCTGATTTCCACGTTCAATTCTCTTTTTGTGCTATCAATCTTTTTTACTTCCGTCTTCATTTTAAACCTTTCTTACATCCTGAATTTTTCACCCAGATAAACCTGGCGCGCCTGCGGATGATTAATCAGTTCATGCGCCGAGCCTGAAATAAGGATCTTGCCTTCGGCGATAAGGTATGCCCTATCGGTAATCGAAAGCGTTTCTCTTACATTATGATCAGTCAACAATATACCTAGGCCTTTTTCTTTCAACTCCATAATAATTTCCTGTGCTTCATTTACCACAATCGGGTCAATCCCCGAAAAAGGTTCATCCAACAATATAAAAGAAGGATTGGTAACCAATGCCCGGGTAATCTCCAGCCTTCTTCTTTCGCCGCCGCTTAAAGTATAAGCCATATGCTTGGCAAGATGAGCGATATTTAATTCTTCCAACAAAGAAGCCAAACGGCGCTTTCTTTCCTTTGCCGAAATAGGTAAAGTTTCCAAAATTGCCAAAATATTATCTTCCACGCTGAGTTTACGGAAGATCGAAGCTTCTTGAGACAAATAACCTATGCCAAAGTGCGCCCGCTCGTGGATCGGCAGATTGGTGATATCGTGATTATCAAAAATTATGCTTCCCCGGTCAGGTGAAATTACCCCGACAATCATATAAAAAGTCGTAGTTTTTCCCGCGCCATTAGGCCCGAGCAAGCCGACGATCTCGCCGCGTTTGACGGTAATATCCACGCCCTTGACGACTTGCCTGCCGGCGTAGCTTTTAACTAAAGTTTTAGTTTCTAAAAGCTGCATTCATCTTCTCCGTTTGATAAATTACCAACCTCGGGGAACCTAGGAGAGAAAGTTTTTTATCTACTGCCGTGTAAACCGCCTCTTCGCTGTAAGAAACATTCTCACCCTGCAGTATTTGCACATGGCCGCTGGCGACAATTTTATCAATCGCGCCGGCGCTAATTATCGATGAACTTTGCGCTGAACCTTTTTGTTTCTTCGTATTAAAATAGACTACCAGTTTATCGCTGAGCATTGTTATATCCGGCCGCTCTACCCTGACACGATCATTAAAAACAGCAATATTTTTTCCGTAATCCACATCCAGCGAGCCCAGGCAGGTAATTACCATTTTATCCGCCGCTGTCTTTTGATTTATATCCAAACGCACATCTTCATTAACCTGCAATTTTTTCAGGTTCGTTTGGGCGCTGGCGCCTTTGCCCTGCAGGTTCATCTGATTTTTGTCTAAATTTACCCGCGAGTCAGTGGTTATTGTTTGCTGTTTACGGTCCCAATTCAAAGTATCTGAAGTAAGTTTCGCTCCGGAACTGGTAGTCAGCACCACATTATCCTCAAGATGCACGAGGCCGCTTTTTTTATTAAAATTACCGTTGTCCGCGCTGAGCAAAACATTATCTTTTTCTTCGTAAAGAGTGCCTTTTACGGCTTTCAATTTAACCGTGTCATCAAAGATATCCGCTGATTTTCCTGCCAAGTCCCAGCTTTTTTTACCTTTATCGCCGAAACCGGAAAGCGCGAAATCATTGACCTGCTGGTTAGATTGCATAACTTCATCCCCAGCGTTGGCAATCGCGAAATTCAAAATAAAACAGAGAATAAAAACAAGCGAAAAAAACTTTGATGAATTAAGCATAAATTTTTAAAATCTCTTGCCATTTGTTCTGCGACTTTAAGATCAGCTCAGCTATCTCGCGCACCGCGCCTCTGCCGCCGGGTTTTAGCGTAACGTAACTAGCGGCTTCTTTGATCTCCCAAGCAGCGTTATTAACAGCGATGGGAAACCCCACCTTTTTCATCAGAGATAAATCCACCAAATCGTCACCTACAAAACATACCTGGTTTAGGTCACAATTATATTTTTTAAGTAATCTATCCAACACTTTTGTTTTGGGAAATATATCCGCAAAGACCTCAGCCACATGCATATCCTTGGCGCGCGGAATAATACTCTTTGATCTTTTAGCGGTGATCAGCACTGTCTTAATGCCGGCTCTCTGTAAAACATAAACCCCCAGCCCGTCATGGACATCAAAAAATTTTGAATCCCTGCCCTGGGAATCATAAACGATGCGGCCGTCAGTTAAGACGCCGTCAACATCTAAAAGAAGCAATTTAACTTGCGCTGCTTTTTCTTGAACTTTATCGAGATTATCCATTGTTTTCCTTAAAATATTTTGCCTAACCCTGAAAACCCATATCTATTTTTATCATCCGCTGCTCAAGCATCAATAAATAATCGTACGCAGCAGGGATTAAACTAATCCAGCCTTCAACAGATCTTGCACGTCTAATAACCCTACTGGCCGGCGATTTTTATCAACCACCGGAATTTCGTCAATTCTTTTATCCTGCAAAATACGCATTGCTTCGGCAGCGAGCATATCTTTATCCACAAAAGTGGGATTTTTAGTCATCACCAGCGAAACTTTTCTTAAAGGCAGTTGGTTATCGCTTTCTAAATTCCTGCGCAAGTCTCCGTCGGTAAAAATACCAGCGAGTTTTCCCTGATTATCCACCACTGTCGCCGAACCCGCGCGGCCAGCGGTAATTTTCAGCAAGACAGCGGAAACTTTCTCATTCATTTTTACCACGGGAGCGCCTTGCCCGCGGCGCATAATATCGTCAACTCTTAACAATAATCTGCGGCCTAACGCTCCGCCGGGATGGAAAAAAGCAAAATCTTTTTCTTTAAAACCCTTGATCTCCAGCAAACAAACCGCTAAAGCGTCGGCTAAAGCCAAAGTCGCTGTCGTGGAAGCCGTAGGAGCCAGGCCCAAGGGGCAAGCCTCTTTTTCTACGGAGACATCCAAAACAACATTGGCGTATTTAGCTAAAACCGATTTTGTGTTGCCTGTTAAAGCGATAATTTTACTGCCAATCTTTTTTAGAATCGGCAAAAACTGTTTCATCTCGCTGGTCGAGCCGCTGTTAGAAAGAATAATTACCACATCCTCGGCAGTTACTTTTCCCAGGTCTCCATGGATCGCCTCGGCGGTGTGCAAAAATAAACTCGGCGTCCCGGTAGAAGCTAAAGTCGCGGAAAATTTTTGGCCGATGATCCCGGTTTTTCCCATACCGCTGACAATCACTCTGCCGCGGCACTTTAAGGATATTTCCACAGCTCTCAAGAATTCTTTAGAGATGCGGCCCTTTAAGCGGTTAATTGCCTTGGCTTCAATATCTAAAACTTCTTTCGCCCGTTTAATAATATTAATTTTCATCGTTTATCCTTTAAGAATATTCCCATCTGCGTTTAGGCATGCCCTTTAATCTATTACTTCTTCAATCGATCTGACTGCTTTAAGCAGTTTTTCTAATTCCTGAAAACTGATCATATTCGGCCCGTCGCAGGGCGCTTTGTCCGGATGCGCGTGCACCTCTAAAAATAAACCATCGCATCCAAAAGCTACCGCTGCCCGTGATAAGCCTTGCACAAATTCACGTTGGCCGCCGGAAGAAACGCCTTTGCCTCCGGGAAGCTGCACGCTGTGAGTGGCGTCATAAATTACCGGATAGCCGAAATCGCGCATAATCTTTAAGCTTCTGAAATCCGTAACCAGGTTATTATAACCAAAACTAACTCCGCGTTCGGTGATAATGATCTTTCTATTACCAGTGGATTCGGCTTTTTTAATAATCGGTAAAATATCCCAGGGAGCGAGGAACTGGCCTTTTTTAATGTTGACTACTTTACCGGTTTTAGCGGCTTCAACCACAATATCCGTCTGGCGGCTTAAAAAAGCCGGTATCTGAATAATATCCAAAACCTGCGCGGCAAGCCGGATATCATTTTGGTTATGCACATCGCTTAAAACCGGAACCTTCAATGTTTGCTTTACTTTATGCAAAATATCCAGCCCTTTTTCTATACCCGGGCCGCGAAAAGAATCTATCGAAAGGCGGTTAGCTTTATCGTAACTGGATTTAAAAACATAAGGCATGGAAAATTTCGCGGCAATATCTTTGATCCGCCGCGCCGCCTCCAGGCAAAGTTTTTCCGATTCAATCGCGCAAGGCCCGGCGATAAGCACCAAAGGATGATTCTTGCCGAATTTGATATTTTTCACGCTCACCTCGCGGTTAATCATTGCCCACGCTCCAGGTAACTTTTTAACCTCTCCAGATCTTCCGGGGTATCAACACCAAAAGTGTCAAATTTGGTCTCAATTACTTTGATCCGGAAACCCGCCTCCAAAACCCTGAGTTGTTCAAGCTTTTCGATCTTCTCTAAATCTGAAACAGGAATATTTTTATAAGTAAAAAGAAAATCTTTAGTATAAGCATAAAGGCCGATATGTTTATAGTAAACAGGCGCAGCTATCGAGCCAAGCGCCAAATAGGGGATCAAAGCGCGCGAAAAATAAAGCGCGAAATCATTTTTATCCGTAACTACCTTGACTACGTTGGGATCACTAAGTAAAATAGGATCAGTAATTCTTTTTTTGATCGTAGCCATATTCACGGAACTATCTTCTAAAATAGCCCGCGCCACGCTGTCAATCATCATCGGATGGATTAACGGCTCATCAGCCTGGATATTTACTACGATCTTTACGTCCAAAGGATTAACTACTTCCGATATCCTATCGCTGCCGCAAGTATGTTGTTTGGAAGTCATCACTACTTTGGCGCCAAATTCAAGCGCCGCTGCCTCGACTAATTCATTGTCACAAGCAATAATCAGATCGTCTAAAACTTTGCTTTGTTTAGCCCTTTCCCAAACATGCTGGATCATCGGTTTCCCCGCAAGTGGAGCCAAAACTTTAGCCGCGAACCTTGTTGATGAATACCTTGCCGGGATCACTCCAATTACATCCATCTTAACAAATCCTTTCCAAAAGCTCTTCACGATTAGTCACTGCCGTGCCGACTTTACCTACCACAATACCGGCGGCATAATTAGCAATATGAGCTGCCTCAAGTTTCGAGGCAGCCGCGCAGAGAGCTAAAGTAAAAACACTGATCACCGTGTCTCCGGCGCCAGAAACATCAAACACTTCTTGTGCTACAGTAGGAATATGTTTGCTCTTGCCTCGTTCAAATAACCACATTCCATTTTCACCCAAAGTAACTAAAAAACTATCTAGGTGCAAGTATCTTAATATTTCCTCACCTGCTTTAGCTATATCAGTGTCTGTAAATAAAGTCTCTTTATAAACCTTGAATAAATCTCCCCGATCATTCATTTTCAGGAACCTGATGGCATTTTGCGCTTCTTTACGGTTAGGGGTAATGCATGTCGCATACTTATAACAATCAAAATTATTCTCTTTAGGGTCAACAGTCACTATCTTCCCGGAATCATTTACGGTTTTAATGATATTTCTGATTAATTCCCGGTCCAAAAGGCCTTTACCATAATCTTCGATAATAACAGCATCAAACTTTTTTATATTACCATCAAGATACCCGGTCAAACTATT
The DNA here is from genome assembly GCA_023228185.1 of Candidatus Omnitrophota bacterium. Taxonomy (GTDB): domain Bacteria; phylum Omnitrophota; class Gorgyraeia; order Gygaellales; family Profunditerraquicolaceae; genus JALOBQ01. Next base: position 3,896 of record JALOBQ010000026.1, on the reverse strand, counting down.
CTTCAGGCGTTTAGGAATATCATGCACATCTTCCCAATCAACCCTAACTACTTGCTGGTGCCCGGCGATAATCCTTGTCTTTAAAGTTGTCCGCCTATTTTCCTCAAAAAATACGCCGCCTATATCTATCCCCAGCTTTTTAGCCTCAAATTTAAACTTTTCCGTGGCAGGATCTTGGCTATTACCCAATACACCGCAGAGAACAGCCTTCGCCCCTAAAGCGCTGATATTATGAGCAACATTCGCCGCGCCGCCAGGGACATAATTTCTTCTGCTCGCGCGCACTACTGGCACAGGCGCCTCAGGAGAAATCCTCTCTACATCCCCCCAAATATACTGGTCCAGGATCAGGTCGCCGATAACAAGAACTCTTGCTTTATGAAAATTGTGGATTATTTTCTGCAGGTTTTTCATACTTTCTCCATTACGCTTTGCGCTAAAAACGGCAGTATAATTTCATGGTACCTGATAACACAATAATCTTATTGATATTGACCATAGGAAGATATAATTGTAACACAATTATACGTTAAATCAACTGTAAATCTTTCAGGCTTTCAAGCTCACTTACTCAGTAAAACTTTGTTTTGCTTCTTAAAATTATCAATAATTTTGTCAAATTCCAATTGTATTCTATCCGGCGCGCTAACCCCCTTTTCAAACAAAGAAGCAAGTTTATCGATCAACAAAAATTTGGCGTATAATTCGAATAGAACCTTCTCATCTTTTTGGTTAAGCAGCATCAAAAGGCTTAAAAAATCGCGGTAATAAGTAACATAGCTGACGCTCTGGCCAACAGCGGGTTTAAAAGCGGCTTGATACTTATTCAATACCTCTAAAAACGCGCTATCGTTAAGCACTTTCTTCAAATAAAATTTATAATCGCTTACGCGCGCTTTAAAATCATTTTCTTTATTCAATTTCCTGATCAACGCTTCTTGAAAAAGTATTTCCGTTGAAGCCAAATCGTCAACAAAATGTTTTTGGAATTCAGATAACTGAATCTCCGGCTTTTCTACTCCGGATAAAAATACGAGTTTATCCTGATAAATTTTATATTCCTCTTTGGTGAATCTCCAGTGGTTAACTACTGCCAAAAGGCTGCTTTGAGGCCAGCCAAAGCTAAGTTCTTCTTCCTCGAGCTGTTTTCTCTTAGGCATTTGTAAACCAAAATAATAAAACGCCCAAGCGCAAAAAATAATTAACAGATATAAACCGTATTTAACGAATAGGAAAAAGATAATGTCGGAAAGGCTGCTCTTGTTCGATAAAGTTGAACTTTCGCCTAAAAGCTGTTTTCCCGCTTCCTGCCTGGCCTGCGCCGCCTCAAATTCTTCTTCTTTTAGCTGAGCCCGCATGACCTTTTCCTGGTAACGATCCCGGCGGATAAGCTGATCGACGGATTTTACATCCTCTTTGGATTGCTCTAATATTTCGCGGGTTTTTTTAAAATCATCATCCTGGCGTCTTAAATCATCGCTATCATTTATCGGCGCCCCAAGATTATAATCAGCGGCAGAAAGAGTGCCGCTTAATGAGAAAACTATAATTAGTAAACTCCAAAATGATATTTTACGCATAGATTTGTTCAGCTGCTTTTAGAACATCCTCAACGCCTATCGATTTAAGACAGGCAAAATCATTCTTACAATTATGCGCCAGGCAAATATCGCAATTTGCCTGTCCATGTAAAATCTTGTCTTTTATTCCCAGCGGCCCCCACCTGCGCGGGCTTAATCCAGGCTGTTTTCTTCCGAAAATAACAATCACCGGCACTCCTAGCGCGCAAGCCAAATGCACAGGCCCGGAATCATTAGAGATAAAAAGTTGGCATCTTTTTATCGCCGCGGCAAGTTCTCCCACGCTGGTTTTACCTGCCAGGTTAATCGGCTGATGACGCATATTTTCCTGCACTGCCTGGGCGATTTTTTTATCTTTGGCAGAGGCAAAAATCAATACCTTAAAACCATATCGATCAGCCAATTTATCAGCAACCAACGCAAATCTTTCCGCCGGCCAAATTTTAGAGGCGCAACTTGCCGCCGGATGAATAGCTAAAAGTTTATCCTCTGCCGCCAAACCTTCTTGATGAAATAACTGCTCGATATATTTTTCAAATTTTGGCGCCACTTCAAAAGTCAATTTTTTATCAACCGGCAAGATACCTAAATACCTGACCATATCCAAAGCATATTCTGATTCATGTTTTGAGCCTTCCTGTTTAAGATGCGCGATTCGGTCAGTCAGTAAAAACGGAGCTTTGCGGCTATAACCTAATCTTTTCGTTACCCCGGCAAGAAAAACAATCAGATGCACCCGGATAGTAGGATGTAAAATTATTGCCAGATCGAATTTTTCTTTTTTGATCTCGCCAATCAAAGAAAAGCTTTCTGCCAGGCTTCTATCTTTAGCGCCTTTATCCAGAATAAATAATCGATCGAGGTCTTGATTTGCCTCAAGCGCTTCTTTGACGCCTCCGGAAACCAACATCGCTATATAAGCGTTAGGATATTGCCGCCTTAACGCCGAAATTACCGGAGTGGATAACAAAACATCTCCTAACCGGTCAGTGCGGCAAACCAGGATGCGCTTAAAAGGCGCTTTTACCGCGGCGCAAACTAAACAGGCATCCGGCGCAAGTAACGCCTTCGCCTGCTTTAACACATCCTCTGTTTTAACCAGCTCCATACAAGCCAATGAATTAAAATGGCACTGCGCTTTTTCGCACGGGCGGCAAAAAATTTCTTTCTTGGCTACCGCGCATCTTGATGACCATGGCCCATATTGACTGTCATCAGTCGGCCCAAAGATCACTAAAACCGGTTTATCCAGGTAACTGGCTAAATGCGCGGCGGCGCTGTCATTGGAAATTAAAAGCTTCACTTTTTCCAGCAGCGCGGCTAACTGGCGGATATTAGTTTGGCCGCAAAAATTAAACACCCCTTCTCCAGAGGCATCCTGAATATAATGACAGATTGGCGCGTCCATTTTATCGCCAACAAGAATGATTTGATACCCATCGCCAAGCAGTTTTTTGCAAAGCTCGACGAATTTATCTTTGTTCCAGCGCTTGATATGGCTGCGCGCTCCGGGGCAAAGCGCGATCAAACGATTATTTGAATTCAGCTGACAAGAAGCGAGTAATTTATCAATATGTTCTTCATCCACCTTACGCGCCTGAAAAGTCTTAGTCTTATGCAAGGCGTCGGACAAAGAATAGCCGGCGCGGAATAAATGTTTAAGCCGCATATGTTGCAGGCCGGGTGGAAAAAATTTAAGTGAGAAACTGCGCTTTTTTGCCGGCAGCACTGCGCCCAAGAAACTATTGCGCAGGTCAACCACCAGATCAAAATTCTCTTTGCTTAAACGGAAAAATAACCTTATTTTTTCCTTAATACTGCTTTTTTTATCATAAACAATCACGCTTGTTACCGCCGGATTATCCTGAAAGATCTCCTGGGGCCGCACAGGCACAAGACAAGTGATCTCGGCTTGCGGAAATTTGCCTTTCAGGCAATCTAAAACCGGTAAAGTAAGCAGGCAATCGCCGATATTACTTAAAGTTATAAAAAGTATTTTCATTTGAGTTTTATGTTTTTAACCGCGCTCAAGACATCATCCGAAGTAATCATCTTCATACAGCGGTTATCATTACAGCGCACCTTATAGCAGGGAATCAAGCAACCAACATTTTTCTGCAAGATTACCGCGTTACCCGGCGGATACGGCCCGGTGATTTCCGGAGATGTCGGGCCAAAAAGAGCGATAATCCTGGCGCCTACGGCGTTAGCAATATGCAACGGCCCGCTGTCAGCGGTAATAAAAATTTTTGCCTTCTTAGCCAGCGCGGCAAGTTGTTTAATATTGAAAACTCCGCTGGCAACCACCGGTTTATG